>NZ_JBITDK010000029.1:0-84269 GCF_044454165.1 Streptomyces sp. NPDC051567
CCTGACCCCCACCCCCCCCCCCCCGCGCGCCCCCCCCGGCCCCCCGCCTCACAAACACGCCCCGACAGCGCCGCCGCGGGCGGGGGGGGGGGGCCCCCCGGGCCCCCCCCCCCCCCCGCGTTCGCGGCTCTCCCGGCCGGATCTCACGGACCCGGTCGCGGTGGTGGCCCCGCGGTGACGGCATCGCCGTGACACCGCGGTGTCCTGCGGCGGTACCGCGCCGTTGTGCGGTACCGCACTGCTGTCCTGCCGTGTTCTGGTGGTGCGTCGCCTCCGTGGTGCCGTGGTGTCGTGGCCTAGGCCGTGGCCGAACTCCGGATCAGTGCGCGGCCACGCGGGCCATCGCACCCGTCCGGCGCGGCTGGAGCGGCTGGAGCGGAAGTCCGCCGCCCGCCGTGGCGCGTTCGGGCGGTGCCGGCACCCGGTCCCGGCGCGGCTGGGCCGCCACGCCGTTCTGGACGTCCATGACGGCGTGCGCCACGAGACCGCCCATCGGGTCGTGCCGGATCAGGTCCCGCAGCCGGGACCTGGACGACCGGCCCTCGTTGCCCGGGTACAGGTGCTTGCCGAGTCCGACCGCGTGGGCCAGTGCGGCGAGCGCCGCGGTCCGCGGGTCCGGCGGTACGCCGGTGCGGATCGCGCTGTCGAGCCGGGAGCGGATCTCCCTGCTGATCGCCGTGTCCGTCGCCTGGTAGCGAGTTGTCGGCAGCACCCCGCACATCTGGCCCGCGACGGCATGGACCATGCCGCAACGCTCCAGGTGAGCGAGGTAGATCTGACGCAGCCCCAGTCGGGGCCCGCCGATCCAGTGGACGGCCCGGACCGGACTGCCGCGCCTGCGCAGCAGTTCCAGTGCGGAGTCCAGAGTCGGATCTCCTGTCGGCCGTGGCATCACCACGGCGATACGATCCCCGTCAGGGGCTATCCGTCCTGCCAGAGCCAGCTCCACTAGCTGTGCCCCGGCCAGGCCGAGGTCGAGCGACTGCGGCTGCGCCGTGGTACCCGTGGCCGGGTCCAGGGCGAGCAACAGAAGCTCCTCCGGAATTGTTCTGCGGCTCCTGCCCATCCATGCCTCCCCGCGTGGATGAGTGACAGGGTGACGCCTCTCACATTCATCTGTCGAGAGCACGTGGTCGCTTTGCGGGGGAACCTATAGCTATGTCGTTCTCGTCTCGCACGGGGGCGATGCCCCCTAGACGGGACACTGTTAGACATTCGGGCAGCCGGACGTGGCGGCGAGCGAGGAGGAACTGGTGGTGGGCGAGTCCCCCGACAAGTCGGTAGATGAAGGAGCCTCGGGGGCGGCGAAGTCCTCCGCGCAGCACGACCCGAGACTGTCGGTGTTCCGGCCGAGGGACCCGGAACCCGGGACCCGCCTGGGCTCCGCCTCCGCCCCGGATGCCACCGCCCCGGATGCCACCGGCCCGGATCTCGCTTCGGATTCCTCCTCGGGACCCGACTCGGATTCCGGTTCCGGTTCGGCTTCGGGCTCAGCTTCGGGCTCGGGCTCGGGCTCCACGCCGGACCCGGATGCCGATGCTGATGCCGCTTCCGGTCCGAGTCCGGATTCGGACTCGGCTTCCGCGTCAGGTTCCGATTCAGGTGCCGAGGGGGGTTCCGAGCCGGAGTCCGTCCCGGGTTCCCGCTCGGGTTCCGCTTCCGAGGCGGGCCCGGCTTCCGCCACTGCTTCCGGTACGGGTGACCGTGTCGCCGGGGGCGCCGTCGTCGCGGGGGGTGGTTCCGCCGGGACGGGGAAGCCGGACCCGTTGCGGCAGGCGGTGGCGGCGTGGGTCGCCACGGCCGACGATGCCCCCGCCGAGGACGAGCGGGACGCCGATCCGGCCGCCGAGACGGTCACCTTCAACGCCTTCGGTGCCCGGCCCGCGCCCGGCACCGCCCGCCGGCCCGAGCCTCCTGCGGCCCGGCCCGCACCCGTCGGCGAGGACCCCGCCCCGGTCGCCGGTGAGAAGCCGGCCGGGGACGAGAAGCCGGACGCCGTCGAGCGCACCGCCGTCTTCCGCACGGTGAAGCCCGGCACGGCTGGTGCTGGCACTGGTGCCAGCGCGCCTGCTGGTGCTGTCTCAGATGCTGACGACGCTTCCGATTCCGATTCCGCTTTGGATGTTCGCTCGGGTTCCGCTTCCGCTTCGGCACGCGTCCTGCCCGCCGCCGGGTCCCGGGACGACCAGGAGCCGACCGGAGGGAAGCCGGGTGACGAGAAGTCCGACGGGGGAACACCGGGTGGTGTGGAGGGCGGCACGCCGAAGTCGAAGCCGGGGTCTTCGGAGAAGGCGGCTCCGGCCGCCGGGGCGGCCGCGCCTGCGGAGAAGCTCGCGCGGTCGCCCCGTAGTGATTCCGCTTCTGGTTCCGATTCGGGTCCTGATTCGGATTCCGATTCGGCGCGGCCGAAGGTTGTGGAGGAGCCTGCGGAAGTTGAGCGGACCGCTGTGTTCCGGGCGGTGAAGCCGGGCGTGACTCCCCCCGCCACAGGTTCCGGTTCAGGTTCCGCTTCTGGTTCGGGTTCGGGTTCCCGTTCGGGATGGCCGAAGCTCGCCGAGGGGCCTGTGGAGGGGCCCGAGGACAGTGAACGGACTGCTGTCTTCCGGGCCGTGAAGCCGGGTACGGCTCCGGCCGGCGCGGCGGAGGCGGGGAAGGCGCCGAAGGCACCGAGAACACCGAAGGCGCCGGAGGCCAGCACCTTCGTGCCGCTGCGCACCGACGACGTCACCGCGCGCCCCGACCTCCTGGAGAACCCGAAGACCGCTCCCGCCGGTCCCGGGACACCCCCCGGCGACCGGAAGCCCGCGGCCCCCGCCGCGCGCCCGGGGTCCGGCCGGGCCCCGGCGGCCCCGCCCGGCACCCCGAAGCCCGCGACGGCTCCCGGAGCCACCGCGCCGGGAGCACCCGTACCCGCGGCGCCCGGGGGCGCCGGGAGCGGACCCCGTACCGCCGTGCCCGCGCCGGGGTCGCGGGCCGCCGTAGGTCCGGCCTGGGTGTCCGAGCGGACCACGCAGCAGCCCCTGCCGCCCCGGCCGCCGCTCGACATGCTGGCGGACCTCACCAACAACCCGCCCCCGCCGCCGAGCGCCCTGCGCACCGCCGTCCGGCGGTTCAAGATCTACGCGCCGCTCGTCGCGCTGCTCGTGATCATCCTCGGTGTCGTCCAGCTCGTGCGTCCCCTGCCCGCGCCGACGCTCGTGATGAGCGCGAAGTCCTCGTACACCTTCCCCGGAGCCGCGCCCGAGCTGGTCTGGCCCACCGAGGGGCAGGCGTACATGGCCGCCGCCGGTCTCGGCACGCTCGGCCAGTCCGGCGAGCAGAAGCCCGTACCGATCGCGAGCGTCACCAAGTCGATGACGGCGTACATCATCCTGCGCGACCACCCCATCAAGAAGGGGGAGAAGGGCGCGATGATCGACATCGACAAGACGGCCGAGACCGAGGGCAAGAAGAACAACTCGACCGACAACGAGTCCACCCTCGACACGGTCAAGGAGGGCGACAAGATCTCGGAGTACGACGCGATCGCCGCCCTGATGATCCCGTCGGCCAACAACATCGCGCGGCTGCTCGCGCGCTGGGACGCCGGTTCCCAGGAGGCGTTCGTCAAGAAGATGAACGACACCGCCAAGGAACTCGGCATGACCAGAACCACCTACACCGACCCCTCGGGCCTGGACGCGACCACCGTCAGCACCGCCGAGGACCAGGTCAAGCTGGGGCTGAAGCTCGTCGAGATGGAAACGCTGCTGGACATCACCAAGAAGCCCAGCTGGGTCGATCCGTCCGGCAAGAACTGGCCGAACTGGAACCGTCTGGTCCCGTTCAACGACTCGCTCGGGATCAAGACCGGTACGACGACGAAGGCCGGCGGAAACCTCCTCTTCGCCGCGCAGAAGAAGATCGGCAACACCAACCAGCTGATCGTCGGGGCCGTCCTCGGCCAGCACAAACCGGCCATCATCGACACCGTGATCGCGGCGAGCAAGCAGCTGATGATCTCCACGCAGAAGTCCCTGAACGGCGCGTCCGTCGTGAAGAAGGGCGATGTCGTGGGGTACGTGGACGACGGGCTCGGCGGCCGGACACCGGTCGTCGCCACCGCCGACGTGCAGGCGGTCGGCTGGGCCACGCTCACCGTGGACATCAAGCTGGGCGACGGCGGCGGCAAGCTCCCGCAGACGGCGAAGGCCGGCACCGAGGTCGGCGTGCTGACCGTGGGCGAGGGGGTCAGCCAGGTGAAGGTACCGGTGGCGCTGCGCGGTGAACTGGCCACGCCGGGCATCGGCAGCAAGCTCACCCGCGTCGGCTGACTGAACCGCGTCGGCTGACCCGCGTCGGCCGGCGTGAGCTGGCCGGCGTGAGCTGGTCGGCGTGCGCCGGGCGATGCGCGCCTCGGGCCCGGCCAGTGGCCCGATCCGGCCGGGCAACCCGGGCCGTGCGCCGCGTCGGCCGTCGAGTGGTGAGAGCCTGGAACCGGCGCCCCGGGGAACCCCCGGGGCGCCGGAGCGCGTCCTGAGGGGCGGAAGTCGTCGGCCGGGGCGTTTCCCGGCCGGGTGCGGAGAGTGGGGAGTGCGGCCGTGACCACCGCCGAGCAGCAGGGTCCGCGTCCACAGGGCGAGGGCCCCGACCGGGACGGGCGTCAGGGCCGGGACGAGGTTCCGGGCCCGGGTGGGGTTCCGGGCCCGGGTGGGGCCGGTGGCCGGGTGCGCGGGGTCGGCTGGGCCCGGCGGCGTCCGGTGGTCGTCGCCACCGCGCTCGCCGCCGTCCTCCACGTCGTCTGGTTCCTCTGGTTCGCCAACAGCGGCGGCGACCTGGCCGCGCAGGACGCCTGGGCCGAGTTCGTCGGCCGCCATCCCGACTCGGCGTACAACCTCGCCTGGTACGGCGGCATGCACCCGGTCTCGTACAGCGTGATCTCGCCGTACGTCATGCACGTGCTCGGCGTCCGGACCACGATGATGATCGCCGGCACGGTCTCGGCCGGGCTGCTCGCGCTCGTCCTGACCCGGTGCCGGGGGGCCGTCCGCGAGCCCCTGTGGCCCGCCCTGGCCGGGGTGTACGGGCTGTTCTGCAACGCTCTGTCCGGCCGTGTCACCTTCGGCCTCGGCGTGATGTTCGCGCTCGGCGCGGTCGCCGCCGTCTTCTGCTGGCCCCGGAAATGGTCCGCGCGGCGCTGGGCCAAGGCCGTCGTGACCGCCGCGCTCGCCGCGCTGGCGACCGCCTCCAGCCCCGTCGCCGGGCTCTTCCTCGGGGTGATCGCCGCCGCGCTGTTCCTGAACGGGCGGCGGCCGGGCGCGTACGCGCTGGGGCTGCCCCCGACGGCCGTGGTCGGCCTCTCGGCCTGGCTGTTCCCCTTCTCCGGCACGCAGCCGATGCGGCTGGGCTCGGCCTGGCTGCCGTTCGTCTTCGCGCTGGTGGTCCTGTTCTTCGTGCCGAAGGCGTGGCGGACGGTCCGGACCGCCTCGGCCGTCTACGCCTTCGGGGTGTTCCTGACCTGGGCGATCGACTCCCAGGTCGGCTCGAACGTGACCCGGCTGGTCATGCTCTTCGGCGGCGCGGCGATGCTCGCGGCCCTCCCGTACGTCTCTCCCGCACCTCCCTCCCGGCCGCCGCTGGAAGCGCCCCCGCAGGCACAGCAGACCCCACAGGCACAGCAGGCACAGAGGGTGCGTCCGTGGCGCCGGTACGCCCTGCTGCTCGCCTTCGTCGGGCTGAACGCCTGGATCACCACGAACGGCGTCACGGACATCATCCGCACCACCCCGGTGGCCGCCTGGAACCGGGAGCTGGCCCCGCTCGTCGACCAGCTGCGCAAGGTGGGCGCGGAGCGCGGCCGGGTCGAGGTGGTCCCGGTCAGCAGCCACCGGGAGTCCTCGGCCTTCCCCTCGTACGTGAACCTCGCGCGCGGCTGGAACCGGCAGGCGGACCTGGAGCGGAACCCGCTCTTCTACGACGGCACGCTCACCGCCGACAGCTACCGGGCCTGGCTGGACCGCTGGGCCGTGCACTACGTGGTGCTGCCCGCCGACCGGCCCGACGCGGGCGGCAAGGACGAGGCGGAGCTGGTGCGCCAGGGACTCCCGTACCTCCAGCAGGTGTGGGGCGACGCGCACTGGCAGCTGTTCACGGTGCGGGAGCCGACGGACCTGGTGACCGGGCCGGCGCGGGTGGTGCGGACCGGCGCCGACCAGCTCGTCCTCGACGTCGGGGCGGCCGGCCGGGTGCGGGTGCGCGTCCCGTACTCGCCGTGGCTGGGGCTGGTGGACGCGGAGGGCAGGCCGGTGGCGCCGCCGCAGGAGACGCCCGCCTCGCGGGCGCGGGGCGAGGACGCGCTCCCGAAGGAGTACGCGAACACGGCCGGGTGCCTGTTCAAGGCCGAACCGGAACCGGACGGCACCGGCGACGTGTGGACGGAGCTGCTGGCCCCGGGCCCGGGCCAGTACCGGGTGGCGTCCAAGTACCAGCTGCCCCGGGGGACGCCCTGCCCGGCGGAACTGCTCCCACGGAACTGACGCACCCCTGATCCAGAATTCTTTACGTCCGGTCCAGGTGCGTTGGTCCGTATATCTGCATACGATCCCAGTAATGGAACGCCATTCGACGCGGCTGTCGACGCGGCTGTCGGCGCAGCTGCCGATGGAGACGTAGTAGACGTATACGTAGATCGATGCCATGTCTGTGCCACGTCCGTGCCGTGTCGACGCCTGTCGACGGGGCGCTTCCCGAGGGAGTTGACGACGGGATGAGCAAAGAGCAGAAGCACGACGTCCAGGCGGCCATCGCGAGGGCGCAGGACCAGCTCCGGCTGCCGCCCGTGCTGGGCCACGGCTTCGAGGGCCCGGTGCGGAGCAAGGTCAAGGGCGGCGCGCACACGAAGGCGGCCCTCAAGCGCGCGGGCACCCCTCAGGGCGACCGCATCGGCGAACGCAGCCGCGGCCTGAGCTGACCACCCGGACCGGGCGGGGCCGGGGTCGGGGCTGGCCGAGGCCGGGCGGCCACCGCCCAGACGAGCACAAGATCGCTACTTCGTCGCGATGACGTAGACGCTGCCCCACCGGCGCTTGGGGTTGGCCAGAGCAGGGTCGAAGGTCCACGGCTCGACGGTCGCGAAACCCGCCTCGGTGAAGAGATGGACCAGCTTTTCGTGGTCGTAGGCCCACAGGTGCGGGGTGTAGTTGAGGTCGTCGTCCTGGTCGCGGAAGACCAGGTTGACGAGGTCGAGATAGGTGTTGATGTCCCCCAGGCAGTCCCGTTTGCCGTACCAGCGGCTGATCATCTCGTCGGCCTCGCGCAGTGGCCCGGGGTACTGGTTCAGGACGAACCCGGCGTCGGGGACGCCGGTGATGATCCGACCGCCCGGTTTGAGCACGCGGTGGGCCTCACGGACGTAGTTCTTGGCGGAGCGGGGATAGTCGATGTGCTCCAGGAAGTGCTCGGAGAAGATCAGGTTCACCGTGTCGTCGTGCAGGGGTATGCCTTCGCGGATGTCCCAGAGGAGATCGGCCGGCGGGACGAGATCGATGTTGTAGAAGCCGTCGGCAAGGTGGGTTCCGCCGCCGATCTGGACGCAGGCGGGCTTCTCGTCGATACGGCCGCTGGGCCAGGCACGCTGGCTGGCGTGGTGGTAGCGGTGGAGAACAAGCTCCTTGGCCGCCGCGCGCAAGGTGCGGGCCAGACCGTGGGTCGTCGTGGGTTCGGCCAGGACGGCGGCGATCTGCTCGCCGAGGAGGGCGGTGGAGGGCATGGAGATGTAGCTCATCGCGGGGTCTCCTACGCGTGAGGCTGTTCAGGGGCGGGGAATGTGTCCGCAGGGGGTGGCGTTGGTCAGACAGCGCTGGGGGCAGGTGCGGCCCACTGGTTGTTGCGCATCAGGGTGTACTTGATGTCCACCAGCCGCGGGGCGATCGTCAGCGAGAGCTGCTCGGTCGGGTGGAGGTGGCCGGTGTCGTCCTGCTCGGCCCGCCATACGCGGTAGTCGAGGTTGGGGTAGGCGGGGTTGATACCGATCTCGCCCTTGGGCATCGTGCCGTTGAACGGCGCGACGATGTCCATGTGGTTCCAGTAGTTCCAGGCTTGCAGCGCCTTGTACTGGTCGAAGTAGAAGTAGAAGTCCGGGTAGCGGCCGAAGGTACGCAGCTCCCGGTGGATGAGGTGGCCGAGGAGAGGCCCGAGCGGGGTGGCCAGGTCGTCGAATTCCCAGCGTGTGCGGTGCCAGCCGTCGGGTGCCTCGCCGGGGGCGAGGAGCCGGGCGGCGACGAGGTAGCTGATCCGCTCGACCAGGTAGGTGCTCGTGTGGTCCGCGTCGATGGTCGGGTCGACCTGATGCAGGAGCACGGCGAGCTGCTCGGGGCGGGGACGGAACTTCGCCAGATCGAACTTCCCGGCCATGGCGGGGAAGGATGCGAAGAGCATCTCCTTGTAGAGCCAGTTGTTGAGCTCTCCGAGTTCGGCCAGCCGCTGTGTATCTCGTGACGTCGAGTGGAGCATCAGGTACTCCGCTACCGCCTCGAAGTACAGGTAGCCGAGGATCGGCAGGCGCGGGATGGTCTCGTCAAGCTGGCGGAAGAACGGCTCGGGGGCGACGCGCGTCCCCTGGTAGGCCACGGAGGCGGCTGTAGCGAGGAAGGCAGCCGAGTTCTTGACGCGGCTGACGACGGTCTCGCGAAGGTGGTGGCGTTCGGTCTTGCTCAGCAGGTACTCGAGGTGGCTGTAGATCCGCAGGTGGATGAGGCCCAGCCGCAGATAGTCCACTCCTGCGAGTCCTTGGTACGCCTGCGGCGGCGGATCGACCTCGAAGATCAGGGGGGTGGGGACGCGGTCGGTGACGCCGAGCTTGGCCAGGAAGGCCGGTGCCTCCTTAGTGAGGACGTAGGAGGCCAGGTTGTGCATGCGGAAGCCCTGGCCGGTCTCGGTGAGCGGCGCGCAGTAGATGCTTCCTACGAGGCAGCCGCCGGACGGGTACAGCACTCCCTGCCGGCTGATCTCCTCCAGGGCGTGTGTGACGTGGAGCAGGTGCAGCTTGCCCTTGCCGCTGAGGGCGTCGAAGAGGGCGTTCTGGCGCAGCAGCCTGCCGTTGGGCGTCTGCTCGGCCAGCCGCTTGTCCCAGGCTTCGGCCTGCGCCGCCAGCGGATCGCTGATGTGTGCCGAGCTGGGGACGAGCGCGGAGCCGAAGAACGAGTGAGCGTCGGCCCACAGGTGGTAGGCGTCGAGAAAGTCCACAGGTCACACCAGCCCTGTTTCCGCCAGCGCGTACCGGACGGACTCGGTTCCGCTGGCACCGGCCAGGTGTGCTGTTTCGGAGATGACCACGAGATCGAAGGCGAGGGCCCTGAACCGCTCGAAGTCAGGTACCCGTACGTGCCGGGCGTCGGGCCACCAGGTGAGCTTCGGCAGGCGGTAGCGGTCGAGAGCGTCGGCGGCCTTGACCACGTCGCAGATGCGCTCAGCGCGCTGGTGGTCGGTCCGATCGTCGGCGCTGAAGGCGTCGTACGGCACATCGTGCAGCCGGACGGCCGTGGCCGCCCGCACGATCCGGCTCCGTACGGCGCTGCGGCCGAAGTGGCCCCACACGGTGTCCGCGTTCGCCGCGAGCCACAGGGCGGCACGGGCACCGTGGCCACGGTCGTCCCTGTCGTGCAGACGCTGCCAGTCATGGACAGCGGCGGCCACCACCGCGGTAGCGGTGTCTTCGTCGTCCAGGTCCTGCTCCTCGGCCAGCAGGGCGGCGAGCGCGGTCACCCTCATGCTGTGTCTGATGCCGTGGATCGATTCGTACACATGCGGCTCGGCCAGCCACCTGGCCGGTAACGCCGCCTGTCGAAGGAGTTCCTTCGAGGCCGGCCGAAGGGTGATGCTTCGCATCGGGCTGAGGTCGGGGCGGTTGTCCCTGATCCAGTCGATGGTGGCCCGGTCCATGTACTGGTGGAGCGGCAATCGTCCCTGGGCTGCCAGGTCGATCAGGCTTGCGGTCGCTGAGGTCGTGCTCATCTGTGCCCACCCCCTTTGGTGGTCTACCGCTGTGACGTGCTCCTACCGGAGAGGCGCTGCCTGCTGCTCCCGCTCCTTGCGCTCCTTCTCGGCGGCCTCGAAGGCAACCGTGAAATCGGCCAGCTCCTGCTCGGTCATCAGGGCCACGCCCAGCTCGGCGGCGACATCCGCAATTCGCGCCGCTGCCTCGGTACGGGCCGCGTCCGGCGCACCGTCGTCCAGCAGCACCTCGAACTCGGCGTGGTACCCCCACGCTTCGCTCCACTTGACCGCGATCTCCACCCCTCCGAAGCGGAAGTTGTGGCGCAGGTTGAACGCCTCGTGCATCGCGGTCTCGAAGCCGAGCGCGTTGAACACCTTCACCGCGGCAGCCACGTCGCCCGGTGCGATGTCGAATTCGGTCTCCTCGAAGGCAGCGCCCTGGCCGATCCTGTTCCCTTTGAGGGTGATCTTGGCGGTTCCGGCGGCGGTGTTGTCGGTGACCTTCAAGAGCTGGTCGGGGAGGACATAGAAGTAGATGTGTTTGTCGTCCTGCCCAAGGTCCTCGCCGCCCTCCTTGAGACGGGCGACGAGTCGGTCATGGGCTTCCTTGTCGAAGCGGGCGCGCATCTCGATCTCGACTGCCATGGGGCGTTTGTCTCCTCGGTTCAGGCATGGAGGTGCTGGCCGAATCAGGGCCGCAGGGGCCCGCTCGGTTTCGACGGCGCGTGTGGAATTGGTGATCAGGGAGGGTGATGCGGCCGTCCGGGACCGCAGCCGCATCACCCGAGGTGGATCATCGGACGGGGTCAGGTCAGGTCGCCGAAGCGCCCCTTCACCACACCCGAGTGCAGGTAGGTCGGCAGCGGGACTCCTCCCACGGACGTCCGGGTCGCGGCCACCTGCTCCTCCGTCTCGCTGGGGAAACCCTCCAGCAGCCGAAGACACTGATCCACCCATTCACGGGAGGCGGGCCAGTCACCCAGGTCGCGATGGCGGACCGCCAACGCGTACGAGGTCTCGGCCGCCGCCCACCGATCGGTGGCCAGTTCGCGCTGGAAGATCGACTCCAGCTCCTCGGCGGAGGCCAGACGGGTCTGGTTGGTCATGGTGCCCTCTCGAATCAGACGGTTTTGCCCCAGTAGTGATCAACGCGCAGGCGCCCCCGCAGCGCGCCGTAACCCACTGCTAATAGGTGTAGATCTCGGCCAGCGTCCGATAGTCCTGCAGTTCCTCCTTCTCGAACCACAGCTCGACTTCCTGCTTCGCCTCATCCCGGTTGCCGGAGGCGTGTACGAGGTTGGCCACGGCCTTTCCGGACGCGATGCTGGCCGCAGAGCTGTAGTGGGAGAAGTCGCCGCGCACCGTGCCGGCCGGAGCCTGGTTCGGGTACGTACTGCCGACGATCTTCCGTACGGTGGCGATGGCGTCGAACCCTTCCAGCACCAGAGCGATGACCGGCCCCTGCTGCATGAACGTCGAGGTGACGCTGTAGACCTCCGAGCCCAGCCGCTCTTCGAGGTCGAAGTAGTGGCGCCGGGTGAACTCTGCGTCCATCTGCTTCATCTTGACGCCGACGACCTTCAGGGCCGCGTCTTCGAAGCGCGAGATGATCCTGCCGGCCAGGCCGCGTACCAGCGCGTCGGGCTTGAGCAGGACGAGCGTGCGCTCGGCGGTCTGTGCTTGATCCTCGGCCATTTGTTCCCTTTCGCCTTACTGGCAAGCTGACATGACGGTCACTCAGCCGTCATGTGCCGAGGCTACCGGCGCAGAACCGGCGGCTCGGACGGCCGGTCGTTCCCCCGAACTGACGAAACGGGGGAACGCTGCTGGACAGCACCGAAGGGATGGCGTACGAGCCAAGTTCTCCGTCTTCCCTATCCGCTGTTGAACCTCACCTAAGATCTCCCTGGGCTCGTTCAGCACCTGTACCTACTCCGCGCGTGGCCGCTTCAGGCACCGGGACCGTCCACCGGATGGCACCGTGGACTCGATGGCATTGATTCTCCCCAGGCGCTGTCGGTACGACCATGAAGTGCCAGTGCAGTGACAGTGCATCTTCGGCGCGCGAGTCCCGCACCGAGTGCAACGGCGACGGAGGGGCGAATGTGGACGTGATCAAGGTGTGGAACGGTCACTACGCCTGCCAGCTCCAGTCCGCTCTACGTCTCACCAATGAACAGTTCGCGGCCCAGCTCGGTGTAGCCGTCAGAACGGTCGCTACCTGGCACTCCGATCCAGCCGTCGTGCCCCGCAGGGAAATTCAGCAGCTTCTCGACACGGTCCACGAGCAGGCCCCGCCGTCGGCCAGACAGCGTTTCTCGCTGCTGGCTGCAAGCAGGGGCAGCGACGGGGGCGGTGCGGGGACGGTCGGCGCTCAAGCCCTTCGTGTCGCCATCGCTGTGGTCACCCGCGACGACAGCGTCTTGCTGGTCTGCCGCCGGGACGATGATGCGACGGGCATCACTTGGCAGTTTCCGGCCGGTGTGATCAAGCCCGGGGCGAAGGCCGAGACGGCCACCGTGCGGGAAACGCTGGACGAGACCGGTGTCCACTGCGCGATCAGGCAACAGCTCGGAACCCGGCTGCACCCCGTGACCGGCGTGCTCTGCGAGTACTTCCTGTGCGAGTACCTCGCCGGTGAGGCCACCAACAGCGACACCGTCGAGAACATCGACGTGATGTGGGTGCCCAGAAAATCGGTGACCCGCTTCATCCCCGTCGATACGATCTTCCCACCCATTTTGGCCATCCTGGAGGAGCAGACGTGACACAGCGGAACGCTGACGAGCGGCCCGGGATCGCCGCAGCCATCGTCGTACACGACAGCCGAGTGCTGATGGTGCGGCGTCGGGTCAGTGAGGGCCAACTCTCCTGGCAGTTCCCCGCCGGGGAGGTCGAGCCCGGTGAATCGCGCGAGAACGCCGCTGTACGGGAGACCCACGAGGAGACCGGGCTGAAGGTGAACGCTCTCAAGCTGCTCGGCGAGCGTGTCCATCCGGCGACCGGCCGGCTGATGTCCTACACCGCCTGTGAAGTGGTCAGCGGCACCGCGCACGTCGCAGACGCCGAAGAGCTGGACGAACTCGCCTGGGTCGCCCACGCCGACATTCCCCAGTACGTCCCGTACGGACTGTTCGAACCTGTACAGCAGCACCTGGACGCCACACTGGGCTGACGCCGCCACCAGCCCATCGTGCATCGGCAGGAGGAAGCGGCTGAACCGGCGGAGCCTTGGGCCGTCGCTTCAGCCGCTTCCTCTGGAGTTAGCGCCCAACTGCAGGAGCGGGCCTATCGGTGCCTGCGGTGCAGGTCTTGGGGGTTAGCGGACCCTCCAACCGGTCGTGGGGTAGGTCGGGAGGTGGCCCTGCTGTCGGCTATGGGCAGGTTGGTCGCGTCGGCGGGCAGGTCGGCGGTGCGCCGAAGGCGCCATACGCCAGGAACTCCCGCCACGCGACGACGGCACCTGCCGCTCCTTCAGCCGCGCTGGCTACGACACCTTGAAGGCGGCGCAGGCCGACCTCGACCACGTACGCGCTCTTGTTGGCCTCGTCGAAAGCGACGACCCCGAGGGCCTCGCACACATCGCCGAGCTTCTGGAGCTGGTCGCCGACGAGAAGTCACCGCTGCCGGACATCGAGGCCACCCGGCGGCGCCTTGCCCACGGCCTCGGCCTGACCAGCCGCCTCACTGTCGGGGACTGGCTGGACATGTGGCTGGCCGGCAAGAAGGGGCGGCAGAGCGCGATCAGTCGCGACGAGAGCAACATCCGCGTCCACCTCAAACCGCGCATCGGCCACCTCCGGCTCGACCGCCTTCGCGTGGCCCACCTGTCGGAGCTGTTCGAGGTCATCGCCGAGGCCAACGTCGAGATAGCCGAAGGCAACGCAGCCAGGCGCAAGGCGTTCGAGGGCCTCGCACAGATCCCCTGGAAGGGCCGCGAACACCGCGCTCACCGCAAGGTGATGAAGGCCGCCATCGACGAGATGGAGCCCTACCGCCGGATCGTTGGTGCCGCCACGCGCCAGCGTGTCCGCTCCACCCTCAGAGCCGCGCTGAACGCCGCCATCGCCCAGTAGGACGAGGACCGCGAGAGGTGGGGGAGCGCCTGGGTGGAGACCGGTCGCGTCTTCACCCGGGAGAACGGTGAACTGCTCCACCCCGCCAACGTCACCCGCCGGTTCATCGAGCTGTACGAGGAGATCGGCCTCCCGCCGATCCGCTTCCACGACCTGCGCCACGGTGCCGCGACCCTGGCTCGCGCGGCCGGAGCCGACCTGAAGGACATCCAGGAGATGCTCGGCCACTCGTCGATCACCATCACGGCCGACACGTACACGAGCCTGTTCCCCGAGGCGGACCTGGCCATTGCCGAGGCTGCGGCCCGGCTCGTACCACGCGCACGACCTATCACTGAGTCCCAGCCCCAGCCCGACGCGGCGGAGGAGCCCGGCCCGGAGTCCGTGCCGGATGATGCTGATCCTTTGGGAGAAATTCGGGAGATCAACTCTCCGTCCGCTCACGCAAACGGCCCCGGACGACGAGTCCGAGGCCGAATAGAACCCCTTCCTGGGGGAGAAACCCCAGGTCAGAGCGGTAATGCGTTGTGCCCTCGGCAGGATTCGAACCTGCGACACCGGCTTTAGGAGAGCCGTGCTCTATCCCCTGAGCTACGAAGGCAGTCGAGCTGATCGGCCGGCACGCCCACGGCATGGGCGGGATGTCCGGTTGGACATCTTCTCCCGTGCGTGCGGAGTGGCCGACTGACCGCAGACAGCCTAGCTGATCGTGCCGCGCGGGTGCGCCCCCATTACGGCACTGCGAGCCCCCGGGGGTTCGCAGTGCCACCGGCTCGTGACGAGGCCGGCAGGGCCGACCGTGGCCCGGGGTTCTGGCGTCAGAGGAGCTCGGTGTCGTAGAAGCAGAGGTGGTGCGCGATCGCGGTGACGGCGGGCTTCGGGTCCGGGTACGCCCAGGCGATGTCGGCGCCGCCGGGTACGGACCAGTACCGGGCGTCGCCCTTGAAGGGACAGTGGGTCCGGGTGTCGGAGGGTGTGAGCAGGTCCATGCGTACGTCCTCCGGCGGCAGGTAGTACCGCACGGGGCAGCCCGTCTCCCGGAGCGTGACGGCGCGTCGGCTCTCGGCCAGTACCTGTCCGTCCCGTACGACGCGCACGTGCGGGCCGGTCTGCTCGATGGTGATGTCGTGTCCACGTGTCATACGGTCCTCAGCGTCGGCGCCCGGCCGCTTCTTCCCGGGACCGGCGCCGTTCATCCGCGAGGCCGCGCCGGGGCAGGACGCTCCCCGGCCCCGGCACGGGAGTCGGCGGCATCGGCGTCAGTATCGGCACCAGAGCCAGCACCAGAGCCAGAGCCAGAGCCAGCGCCGGCGCCGGTGCCGTTGGCCGGGCCGAGGAATTCGACGACCGCGAGTACCCCGACGACGCCGAGGGCCAGCCAGAACGTGACCATGCCGGTCGGGTGCGACCAGAGGGCGAACACCAGTGCCGCCAGCAGGACGACGCCCCAGTTCAGCCGGGTCTTGTTGCGGCGGACCCAGGAGCCCGCGGCGCCCGTGTCCACGCCCGTCGCGTTCCGTGCGGCGCCGATCCCCGCCTGCCAGACCGTACGGGTCCGCACCGCCCGGGGCCCGGGGCCGCTCACCCAGGCGCCCACCGCGACCAGCACGCCGAGGGTGACCACCGTGCGCACGGCGGCGCGCAGGAAACGGATCAGGGTGTCGTAGACCGACCCGGCGGCGGCCGGGCTGACGGAGGGCGGCAGGGCGTCCAGGTAGAACGGCCGGAAGAGGCTCAGGCCGATCCCGAGGGCGCCGACGGAGACGGCGACGGCGAGCGCCGTGGTGATCAGCGCCCGGCGGCGCCGGGAGGCGAGGAACACGCCCGCGGCGGCGAACAGCACGGTGACGGCGGGCATCCAGTTCCCCAGGATCTGGAGCAGCCTGAACCCGGCCTTGACCGTGCCGAGCTTCTCGGAGCTCATGACGGTGAAGCCGGTGTGCACGACGGGGATCTTGCCCGCCACGGTGAGTCCCTCGCCGACGAGCCGTTGCTTGACCTCCTCCACCACCGGGGCGAGGTCGACGGTGACGGCGTCGCCCTTGAGCACGAGCGTGCCGCCCCCGCCGGTGAGCGCCTTGTCCACGGCGCCGTGCGCGCGCTGGTTCAGCTCGGTCCAGAGCGTGGCGAACGCGGCGCTGGAGACGAACCGCGCGGTCACGTTCTGGACGAGGTTCTTGAGGGCGGCGTTGATGGGCCCGTCGAGCTTGCCCAGCGCGGCCTCAAGTTTCGGCCGGTCGTCCGGTGCCACCTGTTCGAGGAGCGCGGCGGTGTCGATGTGCTCCGTCACGAGGCCGCTCACCCGGTTCGCCACGCCCGCCTGGACGGCGGGATCGGAGGCGAGCGGAGCCACGGTCGCGACATAGCGGTCGGTGTCGCCGACGATGGCGCTGGTCCACACCGCGACGACCGACAGGGGCGCCATGACGACCGCCAGCGCGATCAGTACGGCGGCCAGGGCCGACCGGGCGCGGTGGCGGGGCCGGTGCGGCCCGCGCGCTTCCAGGGCGGCGACCCTGCCGCGCAACGCGGCCAGTTCGGTCAGCTCGGCCTGTCCGGCCGGGCCCGCCTGTCCGGCCGGGCCCGCCTGTCCGGCCGGGCCCGCCTGTCCGGCCTGTCCCGCCGGGCCGGGTGTTCCGTGCGCTCCGGGTGCGCCGTGCGCCGAGGTGTCACCGCTGCTCATGGACCATCCCCACGCCGTCCTCACACCGTTCCCGCGCCGTCCCCGTGATTCGGGCGGGGCTCCCGGACCGGAGATGCGCCCGGGCACGTCCAGCTAAAGCCCGCGCCGCCCGCCCCGCCAATCGGGAGCCACCCGGCCGCACGGGTGACCGCACCCGGCCGCGTTGCCGGCACGCCCGACCGGCTCCGGCCCCCGGCCCCGGGCGCCCCTCACGGGCGGGTGATGCGGACCTGGTAACTGCCGTTGCGGAGTTCGCCCACCACCGAGATGCTGATGCCCGAGGTCTCGTCGGTGAAGGTCTCGCCCGGCCGGAACGGCGCGTCCGACAGTTCCGCGTGGACGTTGGGCCGCCTGGTACAGCCGCCGCTCGCGTGCGCGCTGTCCGTCACCGTCACCGGGCCGCGTCCGGTGTCCACCTCGGAGTCGACCTTGTAGATGAGGACCCCGGGCTTGCAGACGGCCTCGTCGTTCCCGGCCCGGGTGCGCACCTCCACCGCGTAGCCGGAACTCTCCGACAGGGGGACGAAGGCCAGCTTCGTGCCGCCCTCCACCGCCAGCGGCGACAGGACGTGGTCGCTGATGCCGGGCTTCGCCGCGCAGCTGATCTGCGTGCCGTCCAGCCAGCCGAGCTTCCACTTGTGCCAGCCGAGCAGGTCGTTGTTGGCACCCCAGTCCTCGCTCATGATGTCCCAGTGCCCGACCGCGCTCCCGCCGTCCGCGGTGTAGAGGTCGGGGAGGCCGAAGACGTGGCCGTTCTCGTGC
This sequence comes from Streptomyces sp. NPDC051567, assembly GCF_044454165.1. NCBI lineage: Bacteria > Bacillati > Actinomycetota > Actinomycetes > Kitasatosporales > Streptomycetaceae > Streptomyces > Streptomyces sp. NPDC051567. Next base: position 17,494 of record NZ_JBITDK010000029.1, read on the forward strand.
GGGAGCACCCGGTAGCCGGTCTCCCGGTAGCTGCCGGAGCCGTCGTCCTGGCGGCTGTAGACGAAGGACGTGTTGGCGAGCGGCACCCCGTCGGCCACCGGCGCCTCGTTGTTGCCCGAGAAGGTGACCGACAGGACGGTGTCCAGCGCGGAGGGCCCGGCGTTCGGGGTGACGAGGATGTTGACCAGGTCGTAGCGGCTGAAGTCCACCTCGGAGTCGGCGGCCTTCACGATGTGCTCGACGAGCTGCCGGTAACCGGGCTCGTACGGGGAGCCGCGCTCGATCCCGTACGAGGCGAAGGGCATCGGCATCCGGAGCCAGCCCGTCACGGGGGCCTCGGCGCGGTAGCTGAGGCGGCCGTAGGAGCTGGTGCGGAACCAGTCGGAGGTCTGGGGGAAGAACTCGGCCATCCGGTCGGCGGCCGTGCCCTCGCCCTTGGCGTCGGGGAAGTCGATCATCAGGTTCAGTGCCCGGACCTCGCCGGTCGAACGGGCGTACCCGGGCGGGGTCGGCAGCCCCTCGGAGAGCTGGACGCCCATCGCACCGGCTATCCGGCAGGGCGCGAGCGCCGACTCGACGGTGGTCGCGGCCACGGGCCCGGCGGCCGAGCGGCTGCGGTCGGGTACGGCGGTGCTGGCGGTCGCGGTGACGCCGAGGGCCAGCAGGGTGAGGCCGATGTACACGCGGGTGCGGTGCGGTGCGGATATCCGGCGGCGGGTCTGCGTCATGGAGATCGCCTTCCGGTGCGCGGCAGCCGGCCGGGCCCGGTCTGCGCTCTGTGCGATCACCCTCCGCCGGGCGCGGCGCGCCCGCGCGCCGGAGGCGGCCGAACGTGGAAGGGCGTGTGGCTCGGCTCACACCAACGAGTGAAATAACCGGGGACGTGATCCCCGTTTGCATGGGAGTCCCGCGAAGTGGGGACCAGTTCCCCGTTTGGGGACGGCCGTACGAGTCCCCGTGCCAGGAAGGCCCCGCAATGAACCGCTCCACCGCCGTCGCCACCCCGGCGGAGCACCCTGCGGGGCACCCCGGCCGGGAGTCGGCACGGGAGCCGGACCGGGAACCGGCACAGGAGCCGGACCGGACGCCCCGTACGCCCCGGCCCCGTACGCCCCGGCCCCGCGCGGACGCCGTCCGCAACCGGGAGCGCATCCTGACGGCCGCCCGCGAGGTGCTCGTCGAGTTCGGACCCGGAGCCCCGTTCGACGAGGTCGCCCGCCGGGCCGGCATCGGCAACGCCACCCTCTACCGGCACTTCCCCGACCGGGCCGCCCTCGTCCACCACGTCGTCCTCTTCGTCATGGACCGGGTCGCCGCCCACGCGGAGGCGGCCCTCGCCGAGGAGCCGGACGCCTTCGCCGCGCTCCAGCGCTTCACGCACGCCGCGGCCGACGAGCGGATCGGCGCCCTGTGCCCCATGCTCGCCGGGGACTTCGACCGCGAGCACCCCGAACTCCTCGCCGCGCGCGACGCCTTGGACGCGGCGAGCGCGGCCCTGCTGGCCGAGGGGCAGCGGGCGGGCCTGATCCGGGCGGACATCGGCGTCGGCGACCTGATGATCGCCCTCTCCCAGCTCAGCCGCCCGCTCCCGGGCACGGCCTGTCTCGACGTGGACCGTTTCTTCCACCGTCATCTCCAGCTGTTCCTGGACGGGTTGCGCACCCCGGCCCGCTCCGTGCTGCCGGGCTCGGCGGCCACCATGGAGGACCTGCGACAGAAGGCCGGCTGACCCCGGGACCGGCCCGGTGGCCCGGTGGCCCGCACGGCCGCCCCGCCCCGAACGTCCCCAGCCCCCACCCCCAGCCCCCCACCCCCAGCCCCCCACCCCCAGCCCCCCGAACACCTCCTCCGAACTTCCCTTTTCAGTCATTTGCACAGCGAAGTGGGTACCCCCATGTCAAAAACAGCCGAGACCGGGCCGCTGGGCGCCGATCCCAGCCGCTGGAAGGCGCTCGTCTTCATAGCGCTCGCGCAGCTGATGGTCGTCCTCGACGCGACCATCGTGAACATCGCCCTCCCCTCCGCCCAGACCGACCTGGGCATCTCGGACGGCAACCGCCAGTGGGTCATCACCGCCTACGCGCTGGCCTTCGGCGGACTGCTCCTCTTCGGCGGCCGGATCGCCGACACGTGGGGCCGCAAGAACGCCTTCGTCGTCGGTCTCATCGGCTTCGCCCTGGCCTCCGCGCTCGGCGGCGCCGCCACCGGTGAGGCCATGATGCTCGGCGCCCGCGCCCTCCAGGGCGTCTTCGGCGCGCTGCTCGCCCCGGCCGCCCTCTCCCTGCTCGCGGTGATGTTCACCGACGGCAAGGAGCGGGCCAAGGCGTTCGGCATCTACGGTGCGATCGCGGGCGGCGGCGGCGCCGTCGGCCTGATCCTCGGCGGCTTCCTCACCGAGTACCTCAACTGGCGCTGGACCTTCTTCGTCAACATCCCCTTCGCCGTCGTCGCGGCCGTGGGTGCCTGGCTGGTCATCCGCGAGCCCGCCGGTTCCCGCAACCGCGCCCCGCTCGACATCCCCGGCGTGGTCCTGTCCACGCTCGGCCTCGTCTCGCTGGTCTACGGCTTCACGCGCGCCGAGTCCGAGGGCTGGTCGGACCCGCTGACCGTGGGCCTGTTCGTCGCCTCGGTCGTGCTGCTGGCCGCCTTCGTGCTCACCGAGTCCAAGGTCCGCTCCCCGCTGCTGCCGCTGCGCGTCCTGCTGGAGCGCAACCGCGGCGGCGTCTACCTCTCGCTCGGCCTCGCCGTCATCGCGATGTTCGGCCTGTTCCTCTTCCTCACCTACTACCTCCAGGTCGTCAAGGGCTTCTCGCCCGTCAAGACCGGCTTCGCCTTCCTCCCCATGGTCGTGGGCATGATCGCGGGCTCCACGCAGATCGGCGCCCGCCTGATGAACCGGGTCCCGCCGCGCCTGCTGATGGGGCCGGGCTTCCTGGTCGCCGCCTCCGGCATGCTGCTGCTGACCCAGCTGGAGGTCGACTCCTCGTACCCGGCGCTGATCCTGCCCGCGCAGCTCCTGCTCGGCCTCGGCATGGGCACGGCCTTCATGCCGGCCATGTCCCTCTCCACCTACGGGGTGGACCCGGCGGACGCCGGTATCGCCTCCGCCATGGTCAACACCTCGCAGCAGGTCGGCGGCGCCATCGGCACCGCGCTGCTGAACACCATCGCCGCCTCGGCGACCACCGCGTACCTGACCGACCACGCGGCCGAGGCCGCGGCGGGCGGCCCGGCGGCCCGGCTGGTCCAGGCCCAGGCCATGGTCGAGGGCTACTCCGCCGCCATCTGGTGGGCGGTCGGCGTCCTGCTGATCAGCGCGGCCCTCGCCCTGGCCCTGATCACCGCGGGCCGTCCGGACGCGGGCGACCCCGCCGCCTCGGGTCCCGGAGCGGACACCGACACCGGTGCCGCGCCCAAGATGCCCGTGATCGCCCACTGACCGAAGCCCGGGAATGAAACGACGGCCCCTTCTCGTTCAAATTTGAACAAGGAGGGGCCGTCCGGCTGCCGGAGGGGCCCCGCAGTGACGAACGAGGAGCGCCCCGTGACCCCGGCCCCCGAAACCCAGGCCCCCGTGGCCGCCGCCGCGCCCCCCGCCCCGCCGGCCCGCATGCCGGCGCTGTACCTCAGCCACGGGGCGCCGCCCCTCGCCGACGACCCGCTCTGGCCGGGCGAACTGGCCGCCTGGTCCGCCGCGCTGCCCCGCCCCCGGGCGATCCTGATGATCTCCGCCCACTGGGAGGAGGCCCCGCTCGCCCTCGGCGCCACCGTGACCGTCCCGCTCGTCCACGACTTCTGGGGCTTCCCCGCGCACTACTACGAGGTCCGCTACGGGGCTCCGGGCGCCCCGGAGCTGGCCGCCTCGGTCCGCGCGCTGCTCCGGGCCCCGGGCACCCCGGTCCAGGACATGCCGGACCGGGGGCTCGACCACGGCGCGTACGTCCCGCTGGTCGAGATGTTCCCGGAGGCGGACGTCCCGGTGCTCCAGATCTCCCTGCCGACGCTGGACCCCCGCCGCCTGATGGAGACCGGCCGCAAGCTGGCCCCGCTGCGCGACGAGGGCGTCCTGATCGTCGGCAGCGGTTTCTTCACGCACAACCTGGCCGCACTGCGCCACCCCGGCCCCGGCGTCCCCGGCTGGTCGGCGGAGTTCGACGCGTGGGGTCACGAAGCACTGGCCGCCGGGGACGTGGACGCCCTGCTCGACTTCGAGACCAAGTCCCCCTCGGGCCGCCTGGCCCATCCCCGTACGGAGCACTTCGCCCCGCTCTTCGTCACCCTCGGCGCGGCCGACGCCACGGGCGACCTGGCCGCCCGCCGCGACCCGGTGACCGGCTTCTGGATGGGCCTCTCGAAGCGCTCGCTCCAGTTCGGCTAGCCGGCGGCCCGACCCCGGCCCGCCGGCTCCGGGCCCGGCCCGGTCCCCTCCGCGCGGCCGATCTCCTTCTCGTACCAGCGGATGTCCCAGTAGCGGCCGAGCTTCCACCCCGCCTCGGTGAAGTCCCCGGCCCGGCGGAAGCCGAACCGCTCGTGGAGGCGGACGGAGGCGTCGTTCGGCAGGACGATCCCGGCGTACGCGCGGTGCACCGGCTCCTTCTCCAGCTCCTTGAAGAGCGCCTCGTACAGTGCCGTCCCGACACCCCGGCCGCCCGCGTCCGGGGCCAGGTAGACGCTGACCTCCACCGAAGGGGCGTACGCCGGTTTCAGGCGGAAAGCGCTGCTTGTCGTATATCCCGCTATCCGGCCGCCGGTCCAGGCAACCAGGAGCCGGTGGGGCCCGTCTTCAGGGTGGGAGTGCAGCCAAGGGCGGCGCTGTTCCGGAGTGAAGACGGTCGTGTCGAATGTGACGGCAGTCTCACGGACGTAGTGGTTGTACAGGTCCGTGAGGGTCGGCAGATCGGCCTCCATCCCGGGCCTGACCTGCACCTCTTCCGGTTCTGACACCATTCTTTCCTCGCTCATGGCGGGGCAGGATACTGCAAGATCCGGGAAAGGAGGGAGCCGCGTGGGAATTCTGTCCCGATTCCGGTCGTTGTTTCCTTCGGAAGCGGGCACTCGGGAGAGTGTCCGAGGGCGCACCACCCCCGTACGGGTCAGTACCAGGTGGCACCTCAGGACCGGGTGACAGCGGGTACCGGGCGGTACGAGCGGAACCGGGCGCGTCCGGCAGCCGCACCGCGACCGAACTCATCGCAAGGGAGCACGCATGGCAACCCGCGCCGTCGCCCGTCGTCAGTCCACGAGCAGCGCTCGCGCTGTGGGCGGGGAGATCGCCGACCGCGACCTGGTCGGCATGTACCTGGACGAGATCGCGCGCACCCCGCTGCTCGACGCGGCCAAGGAAGTGGAGCTCTCCCAGATCATCGAGGCGGGCGTGTACGCCCGGCAGATCCTCGACGGCGCGATAGAGCGCGGGGGCGACACCCCCGCCCGCGCCGAGCTGGAGGCACTGGCCGCCGAGGGCGAGCACGCCAAGGAAGTCTTCATCCGCTCCAACCTCCGCCTGGTCGTGGCCGTCGCCCGGCGCTACCCGCGCAGCGGCCTGCCCCTCCTCGACCTGATCCAGGAGGGCAACGCGGGCCTGGTCCGCGCGGTCGAGAAGTTCGACTACGCCAAGGGCTTCAAGTTCTCCACGTACGCCACGTGGTGGATTCGCCAGGCCATCACCCGCTCCATCGCCGATCAGTCCCGCACCATCCGTCTCCCCGTCCACCTGGTCGAGGAGCTCGGCCGGATCCGCCGGGTCCAGCGCGAGTTCAACCGTGAGAACGGCCGCGACCCGGAGCACGCGGAGATCGCCGCCGAGCTGGACTCGACGGAGAAGCGCGTGGGCGACGTCCTGGACTGGGCCCGTGACCCGGTCAGCCTGAACATGGGGGTGGACGAGGAGGGCGACACGCAGTTCGGTGACCTCCTGGAGGACACCTCCGCGATCTCCCCCGAGCAGTCCGTCCTCTCGCTGCTGCGCAGCGAGGAGCTGGAGGAACTCCTCGGCAAGCTCGACCAGCGCACGGCGTCGATCATCAAGATGCGGTACGGCATCGACGACGGGCGCGAGCGGACCTTGACGGAGGTCGGCAAGCAGCACGGCCTGACCCGTGAGAGGATCCGGCAGATCGAGAAGCACGCGCTGCTGGAGCTGAAGCGCATGGCTCACGACACCGGCTTCGACGCCGTGGCCTGACCGCCGCCGCCGGGCCCCCGGGCCCGGCCCACAGACGAGCCCCGGCACCCACCCCCCCCTGGTGCCGGGGCTCCCCCCTGTCCGCACCCCGGACCGGGGGCCGCCTACGCGCCGACGCCGTCCGCCGCCCGGGTCAGGCGGGCGCCGAGGGCCGCCGCGCCCGCGGCGAGGACGGCCGGGCCGTGCACCGTGAAGGGGAGCCCCGTCAGGGCCAGCCGGGCCGCCAGCCACTCCGGCGCGTCCCCGCTCCCGAAACGGACCCGCGTCCCGCCGCCCGCCCCGGCCACCGCCACAGCCACCGCATCGGCCGGCAGCCACACCGGCAGCCGGTCCGCCCCCACCGCGAAGGTGACGTCCGCCGTGTACGTCTCCCCGCCCCGCAGCCCCCGCCGCACGAACGCCTGCGCGTCCATCGGCATCTTCCGCGGTGTGAACCGGGCCCCCGTCGCGAAGGCGTCGCCCACCCGGTCCACCCGGAAGGTCCGCCAGTCCTCCCGCTCCAGGTCGTAGGCGACCAGGTACCACCGGCTCCCGGTGCTCACCAGCCGGTACGGCTCCACCAGCCGCCGCGTCGCCACCGCGTCCCGCGCCCGGTAGGCGAACCGCAGCCGCTCCGGCCCCGCCACCGCCGACGCCATCGTCGTCAGCGTCCGCGGGTCCACGCTCGCCCCGTCCCCCCGGGTCAGCGCGACCGTGGCCGACTGCAAGGCGCTCACCCGCTGCCGCAGCCGCCCCGGCAGGACCTGCTCCAGCTTGGCCAGAGCCCGTACGGAAGCCTCCTCGACCCCTTCGATGGCGTGCCCGGCCCCCGCCCGCAGGCCCACCGCGATCGCCACCGCCTCCTCGTCGTCCAGGACCAGTGGCGGCATCGCCGCCCCCGCCACCAGCCGGTACCCGCCCTCCGCGCCCAATGTCGCCTCCACCGGGTAGTCCAGCTCCCGCAGCCGGTCGATGTCACGGCGGATCGTCCGGACGCTCACCCCCAGCCGCTGCGCCAGCTCGCTCCCGGGCCATTCGCGCGGAGTCTGCAGGAGGGACAGCAGGGACAGCAGCCGGGCCGGGGTGTCGGTCATGTCTCCCAGGCTGCCAGCGAAGTAGGACAGAAGCTGGCCTATATCCCGTCTAGGTTTCTCCCCATGACCACCGAGACCCCCAGGACCTCACCCACACGCGGGAACGGGCCCGTACGCGACACCCACGACGACCCCTCCACCGCCCCGGCGGACCCCGCCACCCCGCCCGGCGACCGGCGCCGCTGGCTCGCGCTCGCCATCGTGATGACCGCCGCCTTCATGGACCTGGTCGACGTCACGATCGTCAACATAGCGATCCCCACCCTGCGCGAGGACCTGGGTGCCTCCACCAGCGCGATCCAGTGGATCACCGCCGGCTACGCCCTCGCCTTCGCCGCCGGCCTGATCACCGGCGGCCGTCTCGGTGACATCTACGGCCGCAAGCGCCTCTTCCTCATCGGCATCACCGGCTTCACCGCCGCCTCCCTGCTCTGCGGCATCGCCGCCGACCCGGGCATGCTCGTCGCCTCCCGCCTGCTCCAGGGCGCGATGGCCGCCCTGATGGTCCCGCAGGTGCTCGCGATCATCCACGTCACCTTCCCGGCCCACGAGCGCGGCAAGGTCTTCGGCATGTTCGGCGCGATCGTCGGCCTCGGCGCCGTCTCGGGCCCGATCCTCGGCGCGCTGCTCACCGAGTGGGACCTCTTCGGCCTCGGATGGCGCCCGATCTTCCTGATCAACCTGCCGGTCGGCATCGCGGGCGTGATCCTGGGCCACAAGTTCATCACCGAGTCCAAGGCCCCCAAGGCCCTCCGCCTCGACCTGGTCGGCGTCGTCCTCGCCACCCTCGCCCTGGTCCTGCTGATCTTCCCGCTCACCCAGGGCCGTGAGCACGGCTGGCCGCTGTGGGGCTTCCTGTGCATGGGCGCGGCGCCGCTTGTCTTCGCGGCGTTCCTCCGGTACGAGAAGTACAAGGTCGAGAAGGACGGTTCCCCGCTGGTCGAGCTCTCCCTCTTCAAGGTCCGCAGCTTCGCGGCCGGCATCGCCGTCCAGCTCACCTTCGGCATCGTGACCGGCATCTTCTTCCTGGTCTGGACGCTGTACATGCAGATGGGTCTCGGCTGGAGCGCCCTGCGCGCGGGCGCCACCGGCATCCCGTTCTCGATCGCCGTCTCCGTCGCCGCGGGCATCTCGGTCCAGAAGCTCGTCCCGCGCTTCGGCCGCAAGGTGCTCCAGGCGGGCGCGCTGCTGATGGCCGCCGGTCTGCTCCTGTACATCTGGGAGTCGCAGCACTACGGCATGGGGATCAACCCCTGGCAGATGGCCGCCCCGCTGGTCGTCATGGGCCTCGGCATGGGCCTGATCGTGGCCCCGCTCACCGACACCGTGCTGTCCGAGGTCCCGGGCGAGCACGCCGGCTCGGCCTCCGGCCTGATCAACACCACCGGCCAGACGGGCAACGCGCTCGGCCTCGGCCTCACCTCCGTCGTCTTCTTCGGGCTGATCGACGACGACAAGGTGTTCGGGACGCCGTACGTCGAGGCGTTCCGCGGCGCGCTGTGGTGGGTCGTGGCGGTGCTGTTCGTGATCTTCGCGGTGATGTTCCTGCTGCCGCGCACCCAGCGCCGCCCCGCGGCCCCGGGCACCGGCCCGGTCACCCCGGCCACCGTCCCCGCCGCCGCCCCGGAGAAGGTCCCGGCGGGCTGATCCGGACCCCGCACCCCCTGGCGTTCTCGGTGACGGGCACGTCCGCCCTTCCGGCGGACGTGCCCGTCACCGTTTCAGCCCTGTCCGGCCGCCGCACCCGTACGGCGGCCCCGCGTCACCGCACCCGCGCCCGGAGCTCCATCGCTCCGCGCGCCGCCTGCTCGCTCTCGTACACCTCGCACATGTGCCGGCCGTCCGGGGTCGCCGTGTGCTCGACCTCCCACAGGCTGAGCTCGGTCCCGTCCAGCAGCAGGAACGCGTGCTCGTACAGCCGGAAACCCGCGTCCCGCCCGTCCGTCAGGCACTGCCGTGCGCCGAACGCCTGGGTGATCTGGTGCGCGTACGCCGACCGCAGCAGCCCCGCCGTCCGCTCCCCGGGCCGGTCCGCGTTCTCCGCGCGGCGCAGCACCCGCCGGGCGTGGTCGGCGGAGTGGTCCGCGGCGTAGTCCCGGTGCCGCTCCGCCGCGGTGGGGGCGGAGAACAGCGCGCTCAGCGCGGCCGCGCCGTGGTCCGGGCCGCCGTCGCAGGGCGCGGGGTCCGGGAGCGGCTCGACCGGCGGCTCACCGAAGAGCCGGGCCACGGCCAGGGAGGTCTCCTCCTTGCTCGCGAAGACCTCGTGCCGCACGGACCGGTCGCGCTCCTGCCGGTACACCAGCTCCCACAGCGACACGGCGCCGCCGTCGGCCAGCAGGTAGGTGTGCCGGCGGGTCTCCCGCCACCGTCCCGCCGCCGGGCTGTGGTGGGTGGTGTACAGCGAGGAACTGTGGGCGAGCGCGGTCCCGAGGCGCTCGACCAACCGGTCCGGCAGGTCGAAGGAGTTGAGGGCGCGGCCCAGGAGTCGGTCGAGGTGGGCCTCGGTTGTCTCGTACGGATCGCTCAAGGTGGGTCTCCAGGCCGTCGCAGCTTGTCACTCAGCGGAAGCTCAAAGTAGCCCCTCGGTCCGGACATCGCGTCCGGGATTCGGTAAAACGTCCGGGAAGCATCAAGGGTTCCCGCCACACCTTCAGGTCAACTTACCTATGAATAAGCATGATTGGACCCGTTCTGTGGCAGAGCGCGGGACTATGGGCCACATGGCAACGAATACAGCGAGTGTCCCCCGCCAGCAGGGGCCGTCCCGTGGTCACGAGGAGGGCGCCCCGGCCGTCCCGGTCCGCCGGCTGGCCTGGCTGCTGGTCCTCACGGGAGCCGCCGGGGCGCTGGCCGCCTGGGTGATCACCCTCGACAAGTTCCTGCTGCTGGAGGACCCGGACTTCAAACCGGCGTGCAGCCTGAACCCCGTCGTCTCCTGCGGCAGCGTCATGGCGAGCGACCAGGCGGCGGCCTTCGGCTTCCCCAACCCCCTGCTGGGACTGGTCGCCTACGCCGTCGTGGTCTGCGTCGGAGCGGGCCTCCTCGCCGGGGCCCGCTACCGTGGCTGGTTCTGGCTGGGCCTGACCGCGGGCACGCTCTTCGGCGTCGTCTTCTGCTCCTGGCTGATGATCCAGTCGCTCTACGAGATCAACGCGCTCTGCCTGTGGTGCTGCCTGGCCTGGGTGGCGACCCTGCTGATGTTCTGGGCGGTCGTCGCCCACACCGTCCGTACCGGCGCCCTCCCGGCCCCCGCCCCGGTGCGGTCCTTCCTCACCGACTTCGGCTGGGCCCCGCCCGCCCTGCACACGGGGGTGATCGGGATGCTGATCCTGACCCGCTGGTGGGAGTTCTGGACCGGCTGACTCCACCCGGGCGGCCGAGGGCCCCGGCAGCTGGACGCTGCCGGGGCCCTCGTCACGTCACTCCACGGACGCGAGACGCCCGGAACCGGAAGGCGGCGGAAATCAGCTGCCGACGGAGGCGTTGCCCGAGAGGACCGGGATGTTGCTGAGGATGTGCGAGAGCGGCTCGTCACCCTTGGCCTGGGTGGAGTTCTCGGTGCACTGCTGGTTCTGCGGGTTGGACAGGACGTTGACGTCCTGGATGCCGACGTTGAGCAGCGCGATCAGCGACTGGGCGTTGACCTTGGCCGGCAGGCCGATGCAGGGCTTGTTCAGGCTGCCCTGGACCAGGCTGAGCTGCGGGCTCTGGTCACCGTGGGTCTTCTGGTTGCCGTACGCCTGGACGGCGCCGTTGCCGTTGACGGTGTTGACCCCGTTGTCGTTGCCGATGGCCATGGCCGGGGCCGCAGCGGCAGCGCCCGCGCCGACCGCGATGGCGGAGACCGCGGCAGCAGTCATGATCTTCTTGAGCATCTTGATCCTTTTGTCGCACGAGTGCCCGCTAGTGGAGCGCCCTGACCAACTGCCCCACCGGAGGGTTGGTTCCGCTGCTTCACTCAAACGGCCTGTGTGGGGCGAGCTTTTCCCCGCCCAGGGTGAGCCTTCTCCGGACGCGTGCGCGAAGCCCGTACGCAGCCCTCAGCCGTTCAAGATCGTGTTGCGCTCCGTGCAAGGTGTTTGCACGGTGGGTGAGGGAGCGGGCCAGTCCCGTCCGCTCCTGTGCGACCACGAGAGGGAACGCCCATGCACCGCACGAAGCCGTCCCGCGCCCGCGTCCTCGTCCCGTCGTTCCTCGCCGTCGCCATACTGGCCGGTACGGCCGCCCCGGTGGCCGCCGCGGACGGTGGTGGCGCCGCCGAGCAGGCGAAGCGCGTGGCCGCCGTCCAGCAGCAGATCGAGGAGCTCGGGGAGCGGGCGGCGGCCGGCCCGGTCGACGACCTCGTCGCGGGCATCTCCGCGAGCATCGCGGCCCTCCTCAAGTCGCTCGGGCTGACGCTGCCCGGCGGGGTGACCCTCCCACCGATCCAACTGCCGCCCCTCCCATCCCTCCCGCCACTCCCCCCGCTTCCACCCCTGCCCTCGCTCCCCGGCCTCCCATCCCTGCCTCCGCTGCCGTCCCTCCCGGGCGTGCCGCCTCTGCCGCCGCTCCCCAGCCCGGCGCTCCCGTCCCTGCCGACCCTGCCGGTTCCCGCGCTCCCGGCCCTTCCGCCGGCCCCGGCCCTCCCCGCCGTCCCGCCGGCCCCGGTGCTCCCGGCACCTCCGGTGACCCCGCCGCTGCCTCCGGTCCCGTAGGGAGGCGGGTGGAGCCGGAAGGGTGAAGGCGGAGGGACGGAAGAGCGGGTGAAGGGAGGACAACGGGCGCAACCCGCCACGGGGTTACGACTATTGGGCTGAACAGGTCTGATCGCGTGTACAACCGTGTCGTCCGGGAAGGCGGACCGTTTCGCTCGGTGTGAGCCCCGGATCGGGGCAGAACATCGAACAGAAGGTGCACTTCCCATGAACTCTGCCAAGAAGGCCGCCCTGGTTCTGGCCACCGCCGGTCTCGCTGCGGCCGGTGCCGCAGGCTCCGCCGTCGCCGACGCGGGCGCGGAGGGCGCGGCCGTGGGCTCGCCCGGCGTGCTGTCCGGCAACCTCCTCCAGATCCCGGTGCACGTTCCGGTCAACGTCTGCGGCAACACCATCGACCTCATCGGTCTGCTGAACCCCGCGTTCGGCAACACCTGCGTCAACGACTGACGTTCACGACCGGACACGACTGTGGGCGCCCCGGCCTCGCCGGTGGCGCCCACAGTCGTGTCCGGTCCGGTGGCGGCTCAGCTGCCGCCGTTGAGCTTCACCCCGCCGAGGAGCTGAGGGGACGCCTGGGTGGCGCCGTTGGCGAGCTTGAGCAGCTCGCCGGGCACGTCGTTGCGGATCTTGTTGAGCTGCTGGACGGTGCCCACGACCTTGTTGACGCTGTCACCCTGTTCGGCCAGTCCGTTGCCCAAGGTCTGGGGGAGCGCCTCGGACACGGGGCTGACCGCGTCGATCGCCTCCGTCACCCCGCCGGTGAGGCTCATGGGCGGCATCGCGGCCTGGGTCTCGGCGGCGAACGCGGGAGTGGCGGCGCCGAGGGCGGCGACCGAGCCGACGACGACAGCGGCGATCTTCGAGAGCTTCATTGTCGAAATCCTTTTCCAGCGACGACCGTCGCGCCGCTTTTGCCTTGGGTAACGATTCCCCGGCGCTACGGAAACGCGGTCCGCAGGGGCGCACAGGAGCGGCCGGAGAATCCGACAGTGGATTCTCCGGCCGATATTTCTTCTGATTACCGTTAATGCCGGTCAGGCGGTGCGGGAGCGCCGGTACAGAATGGCGCCGCCCAGGAGCAGCGCCGAGGCGAGGGCCGCGGCGGCTCCGGCCGGGCCCGCCCCGGTGTCGGCCAGCGCGGGCGCGGCGACCGCCGGGGCGGGCGGCGCCTGCACGGGGGCGGGCCCGGCCGGAGCCGGTGGCGTCAGGTGGACGGGAGCGTCCCCGCCGGGCGGGGCCGGAGGCTGGTCCGCAGGACGCAGGGGTGCGGGCGCCGGGAGCGGTGCCGGAGCCGGGCGTGCCACGGAGTGACCGCCGTGCGGAGGCCGGACCGCGGGGGCCTCCAGGACCGGTGCCGGTGCGGGCAGCGGTACGGGGGCCTCGTGGACCGCGGGACCCGGAACCGGCCGCAGCGCCCCGGCGGCCGGGGCGGGGTACGGCGCGGGGGCCGGAAGGGTGTGGGGCGCCTCGGCGGCGGGTGCCGGGGCCGGGGCCGGTGCGGGCAGCGGCTTCGGGGCCTCGGCCGCCGGTGCGGGGTGCGGCGCCGGGCGCGGCCCGGGTACCTCGTGGACCGGTCCGGGTGCGGCGTGCGCGGGCCCGGGATGCGGGGCCGGGTGGTGCGCCGCGGGCTTCGGCAGGGGCCGTTCGGGCGCGGGGGGAGCGTGGTGCGGCGCCGGGCGGGAGGAGGTCCCGGAGGTCCCGGAGGAGGCGCCGGGGTGGTCGTCGCGCTCCTCCTCCGCCCGGCTCTTCGCCCGGCCGGGACCGTGGCTGTGGCTCTGGCCGTGGCCGCCGTCCTGGTAGCGGGGCTGCGGGGGACGGGGCTGCTCGGGGCGCGGTTTCGCGTGGCGCGGTCCGGGCTGCGGGCGTGCGGCCTCGCGTTCGTCGAGGTAGCGCTCGAACGCCTCGGCCTGCTCGGGGCTCAGGTACCGCCCGTAGTCGTGGCCGGCGTCGGAGCCGGTCGTGGTGGCGCAGGTGTTGCCCATCGCGGGGTTGAGCGCGCCGGCGCCGTCCACGCTGTTGCCGCACACGTTCGGCGCGAAGGTGATCGGTACCGAGACGCTGTTGCCGGACAGGAAGCCCGGTGAGTTGGTGACCTCGGCCGTCGTGGAGGGGGCCGCGTGGGCCGCGCCGGCCGCCATCGACAGCAGGCTCGACGCGGCTGCCGCCGTGAGCATCCCCTTGCCCAGTACCTGTCGGCTCAGTACCTGTCGCATGGGTCCTTCCCTGTCTACCGGCGCGCGAGCCGGTGCTGGATCGAGGGCGGCCCCGGAGTGCACCGCCGTGCACTCCGGGGCCACCTTCGAGGAGAGTCCGCCCTCGCGGGCGAGCACGATTCGTCAGGCGTTGACGCAGGTGTTGCCGAACGCGGGGTTCAGCAGACCGATGACGTTGATGCTGTTGCCGCAGACGTTGACCGGCACGTGCACCGGGATCTGGACGACGTTGCCGGACAGGACGCCCGGGGAGCCGATGGCCGCGCCCGACGCGCCCGCGTCGGCCATGGCGGGGGAGGCGGCACCGACAGCCATCAGGGCGGCGGCGGCGAAGAGTACAGCCTTCTTGTAGCTCATTTGATTTCGTTCCTTCCCGCAGAGGCGTGTCCACTGCAGAAACAACAACGAGCGGCCCCGGGAAAAGAAACCGCAGATTTCCGGGGAGCGCCCGGTAATTCACTCCGATGCCCGGCCTGAATTATTGGCGAATTCCTGCCGTTATTCACGGGACGGGACGGGACGGGGCGGGGCGGGGCGGGCCCGTGCGGTGCGGGACAGGGGCCGGGGCCCACATGCGGCGAGGCCGCCGCGACCCGAAGGGTGCGACGGCCTCGCTGGCGCGGGGCTCGATCAGCTGCCGGCGGAGACGTTGCCGGAGAGGATCGGGATGTTGTCCAGGATGTGCGAGAGGGCCTCGTCGCCCTTGGCCTGGGTGGAGTTCTCGGTGCACTGCTGGGTCTGCGGGCTGGACAGGACCGGAATGTCCTGGACGCCGACGTTGATGAGGGCCAGCACGGACTGGACGTTGGCCTTGGCCGGCAGGGCGATGCAGGGCTTGTTGAGCGAGCCCTGGATCAGAGCCATCTGCGGGCTCATGTTGCCGTAGGTGGCCTGGTTGCCGTAGATCTGCGCGGCACCGTTGCCATTGGTCGTGTTGACGCCGTTGTCGTTCCCGATGGCCATCGCCTGCGGCGCCATGGCGGCACCCATACCCACGACCGAGGCTGCGACCGCAGCCGTGGCCATCATCTTCTTGATCATTGTCGTCCCTTAATTGCAGGATTGCCCGGTACTGGAGCACTGGGATCAACGGCCCGGCCCCGGCAGGGGTTGCGTGGGTTCACCCGGATGCCGCCGTTTCGGGGGGCGAGGTTGACGCTCAGGCGTTCACACGAGTGAGGGAGCGGGGGCCCCTCCGGTGCCCGGACGGCCCCTTCCGTCGTCGCGGACCTGCCCGCCGTGTGCCGGGGGCCGGGGCGGTGAGGGGCGCGGGTGCGGGTGGGGGCGCGGCGGTTTCTTCTGCTTCCCTTCCCCTTCCCCTTCTCGTTCTTTTTCCTTAATCGGGTGGTGGGGCGGTCCGGTCATAACGACCCGCCCACTGCGAGGGTGCGTGTGATCGCCCAAAAGGCCGTACAGGCGAGTCCAGCGTGATTTCCCGCCCGCTTTCTGACAAAGTTCACTCCTGTTTTGTCCCCTTGATCGAAAATGGAGACTGGGTCATGGGTGTGGGTTCCTCCCGCAGAATCCTCGGCGTGCTCGGTCTGCTGTCCTGCCTCACCCTTTCGGCGAACGTCCCCATGGCGGGTGCGGTGGTCCTCGCCGGGCCGAAGGTTCCGGTTCCCGGGGAAAAGGCCCGCGTTCCGTTCACCCAGCGTTATCAGGCCGTGCGTCACGGCGGCCTGGTCCGGGCCTCCAACGCGTCGATCGGCTGCCGTCGGCAGGAGTCCGCGGGGGCCCGGCCGTGCGGGGAGGTCGAGCGGGGCGCCGCCGGGGTCAACGGCGACTTCGAGATGTTCTACAGCGATGTCGACGAGGACCCGGACACCTACAACTCGACCCGGGCCGAACTCCGGCTCCCGCCGGGGGCGAAGGTCTCGTACGCGCGGCTCTACTGGGGCGGGAACCTGCGGGTCGGCGAGCAGAAGCCGCCCGAGGACAGCGGGCGGGTGCTGCTCGCCGAGCCGGGCGGCGCCTACAAGGAGGTGCTGGCCGACACGGTGATCGGGCACCGCAGCGACGCGGGCTCCGACGCCTACCAGGCGTCCGCCGACGTGACCCCGCTGGTCCGCGAGGGCGGGGCCGGGATGTGGACGGCCGCGCAGCTCAACATCGCCATGGGCCACTCCGGGACGGGTGCCTGGGGCGGCTGGACGCTGGTCGCCGCCTACGAGCACCCGCGGGAGCCGGTGCGCCGGGTCTCGCTGTGGGACGGCTTCGCGGGCTTCGCCGAGGGCGCCGGGGAGACGGCCGGGGAGACGGTCGGGATCGTCGGACTGGACGTGCCGGCCGGGGCCGCGGGGTGGGCCGGGGTGGTCGGGTACGACGGGGACCGGGGAACTCCCGGGGACTCACTCACCGTGACCTCGGACCGGGGGCGCCGGGTGGAAATCAGCGATTCCGGAAATCCCTCCCATGATGTGATGAATTCTACGATCACGGATTTCGGGCGTCGTTCTTTCGTGCGACAGCCTGAACATATGAATAACCTCGGATATGACGCGGACGTGTTCGATCTGAGCCCCGCCCTTTCCGGTGGGGCCCGCCGTCTGGATTTCAGGTTCACGGGCGAGAAGCAGGGCCATTTCCTCGGCGTGCTCTTCGTGCAGACAGACGCCCGCCGCTGAACGCAGGAGAACCACGTGCCGACACAGCCTCCGACCGCACCACGCGTGACCGTCCTCCACCTCGTCCAGCCCGTGGAGGGCGGGGTGGCCCGGGTCGTCGCCGACCTCGTCCGCGCGCAGACCGCCGCGGGCCTGCGCGCCGTCGTCGGCTGCCCGCGCGGCGGACAGCTCGCCGACGCGGCCCGGGAGGCCGGGGCCGAGGTCCTCACCTGGCGGGCCGGGCGGGCGCCCGGACCCGCGCTGCCCGCCGAGGTGCTCGGCGCCCGCCACCTCGTCCGCCGGGTCCGGCCCGACGTCCTGCACGCCCACAGTGCCAAGGCCGGACTGGCCGGACGGCTCGCCGTGCGCGGGAGCGTCCCCACCGTCTTCCAGCCGCACGCCTGGTCCTTCGACGCCGTCGGCGGGGCCACCGCCGCGCTCGCCCTGCGCTGGGAGCGGTTCGGGGCCCGCTGGGCCGACCGGGTGCTCTGCGTCAGCGAGGCCGAGCGCCGCACCGGCACCGCCGAGGGGATCACCGCCCGCTGGTCGGTGGTCCGCAACGGCGTGGACCTCGGACACTTCCGCCCCGGCGGCCCCGACCGCGACCACGACCGGGCCCGCGCCCGCGCCGGACTCCCGCTGCCCGCCGCCTTCCGGGGCGACGGACCGCTGGCCGTCTGCGTGGGCCGCCTCTGCCCCCAGAAGGGGCAGGACCTCCTGCTCCGGGCCTGGCCGGAGCTGCTCGCCGCGGTCCCCGGGGCCCGGCTCGCGCTCGTCGGCGACGGGCCCGACGCCGAACGGCTGCGCCGCGCCGCCCCGCCCGGAGTCCTCTTCGCCGGCGCCGCCCGCGACGTCCGGCCGTGGCTTCGCGCCGCCGACCTCGTTGTACTGCCGTCACGGTGGGAGGGCATGGCGCTCGCCCCGCTCGAAGCCATGGCCTGCGGCAGCCCCGTCCTGCTCTGCGACGTCAGCGGAGCCCGGGAGAGCCTGCCGCCCGGCCAGGGCCGCCACTGCCTGGTGCCGCCGGAGAACCCGACGGCGCTGGCCAAGGCCCTGGGACGGCTGCTCGGAGCACCACGGCTGCTCGCCGAACTCGGCGAACAGGCCCGGCAGCACGCCCGTACGGACTTCGACGTACGGCGGACCACGGACGCGGTCACCGGTCTGTACCACGAACTGCTGGGCAGGCCCCGGCCCTCGAACCAGGAGCGCATCAGCCTATGACGATGGACAGCGCACCCGCCCGGCACACCGGGCAGGGCGGCACGGGGCCCGCCGGCACCACCGCCGTCCGCCGCTCCGTGACCGCCGTCCACCCCCCGCGCCGGCCCAGGGCCGAGCAGACCCGGGCCGCCGTACGGCCCCGGCGGGTCCGCCGCCACGACGGGGCCGCCCCGCTGCTGACCGCCGACGCGCTGGCCGCCGTCCTCACCGTCACCGTCCTGCCCGCACCCGCCCTGCCCGCCCTCGCCGCCCTGGCGGTCGCCGCGCTGCTCACCGCCCTGCACGCGCGGGCCGGGCTCTACCGGCCGCGGCTCGCCCCCTCCGCCCTCCTCGAACTGCCCGCGCTGGCCGGGTGGTCCGCCGTCCTGTGGTGCACGGCCGCCGCCGCGCTGGCCGCCCTCGCCCCGGCCCGCGCCCTGGGCTGGAGCACGCTGCTGAGCGCCGTCTGCCTCCAGACCACGCTGACGTGCGCGGGCCGGGGCACCGTCAACCGGCTCCGGCGCCGCGCCGCCCTGCGCAGACCCGCCTCCGCGCTCGTCGCCGGACCCGCCGCCGGGGCGGGCGCCGTCGCCGCCGCCCTGCACGGGCGCCCCGAGTACGGGCTGCGCCCCGTCGGCCTCGCCGGCGCCGCCGACGGGGACGGCGCCTTCCTGCCCGTCCTCACCACCCACGAGGACATCCGGCGCGCGGTCATCCAGAACTCCGTCCGCCACGCCGTCTTCACCCGCCCGCCGGAGGCCGACGAGCACACCGCCGCCCTCGTCCGCCTCTTCCACGACCACGGCTGCCGGCTCTGGCTCGCCGACCCCGCCGGAACCGCCAAGGTCACCGGCACGCGGGTCGCCCAACCCGCCGACCAGCTCTGGGGATACGCCGTCCAGCCCCTGCTGCCCCGCCCCGCCCGGCCCCTGGAACGCCGGGCCAAGCGCCTCGTCGACACCGCGCTGGCCTCCCTCGCCCTGCTCGCCGCCGCACCCGTGATGGCCGCCTGCGCCCTGGCCGTACGGGTCTGCGACGGGCCCGGCGTCATCTTCCGGCAGGAGCGGGCCGGGCTCTACGGGCGCCCCTTCACCCTGCTGAAGTTCCGCACCCTGCGCGCCGACGCGCACGAGGCCGCCACCCGGTGGACCGTCGCGGGCGACCGGCGGATGAGCCCTGTCGGATCGTTCCTGCGCAAGTCCTCGCTGGACGAGCTGCCCCAGCTGTGGAACGTCGTACGGGGGGACATGAGCCTGGTCGGCCCCCGGCCCGAACGGCCCTTCTTCGTCGCCAAGTTCTCCACCCTCCACCCCGGCTACGAGGCCCGCCACCGGATGCCCGTCGGCATCACCGGACTCGCCCAGATCAACGGGTTGCGCGGGGACACCTCCATCGAGGACCGGGCCCGCTTCGACAACCACTACATCGACACCTGGTCCCTCTGGCAGGACCTGTGGATCCTCGCCCGCACCGCCGCCTCCTTCTTCCGCTTCCGGCTGGGGGGCAGCTGATGAGCCTCGCCGCGGTCCCCGGCACCGTCCGGGCCGGGCTCCCCGGCCCGCTGCGCCGGCACTGGCCGCTGCTGCCGCTCGCCGCGACCGTCCTCTTCCTCCTCGCCCCGCTCCCGGCGGGCGACGCGACCGCCGTCGGCAAGGCCGGGCCGGCCGACGCCGCCTCGCTGGTCCTCGTCCTCGTCTGCGCGGTCCAGGCGCTGCGCGGCCGGGTCCGGGTGCCCGGCCCGCTGGGGGTGCTGGTGCTCGGGGCGCCCGTCGTGGGGCTCGCCGTCGCGACCGTCACCGCCGTGGACCCGTCCACCGCGCTGCCCGGCTTCGTGCGCTACCTCCAGGTCTTCGTCCTGGTCCCGGCGGCCGTGGTGCTGCTGGTGCGCGACGCCCGGGAGTTCCGGCTGACCGCCGGGTGCTTCGTGGTCCTGGCCCTGGTCCAGGGCGCCGTCGGGGTCGTGCAGTACGCGACCCGCACCGGGGCCTCCTACCAGGGCGCGGACATCCGGGCCGTGGGCACCTTCGGCCCCGGGGACGTCATGGGCATGGCCACGGTCGTCGCCTACGGGCTGATCGTCGCGACCGCCGCCGCGCTCGCCCCCGCACTGGGGCCGAAGATCCGGCGGGCGGCCGGGGCCGCCGCCCTGCTGCTCACGGTGCCGCTGCTGCTGTCCTTCAGCCGGGGCTCCTGGATCGCCACCCTCGCCACGGCCGTGCTCGTGATGGTCCTCTCCGGCATCCGGCGCGCCCTGAAGGTCCTGGCCGCGCTGACCGCCGCCGCGGTGGTCCTGGTGGGCGGGTTCGGGGTCGGCTCCCAACTGGTCGGCGAACGGCTCACCTCGATCACCCAGGTCGCCGGCGCCCCCGACCGGTCGGTCACCGACCGCTACACGATGTGGGCCGCCGCCGCGTCCATGTGGCGCGCCCACCCGGCCACCGGGGTCGGGCTGAAGGGCTTCCCCGCCCACCGGGACGGCCACTCCTCGCTCGCCCTCTCCTCCGGCAGCGACACGGCCGGCGCGGGCCAGGCGTACGTCCGTCAGCCGCTGCTCTCCCCGCACAACATGTACCTGCTCGTCCTCGGCGAGCAGGGCCTGACCGGGCTCGTCGCGCTGGCGGGCGGCTGGGCGGTGCTGCTGGTGGCCGGGGTACGCCGCCACCTGTCCGCGGCCCGGCCCGTCCGCGACTGCGGGCTGATCGCGCTCGGCCTGCTCGTGTGGCAGCTCACCGACTTCCTCTACGCGGACATCGGCGGCCCGACCACCGTCCTAACCGGGGTGATCCTCGGACTCGCCGCCTGGTGGGCCCTGCCCGCCGCCCCGGCCGCGCCCCCCGGGACCGGCCCGTGGGGCCGGGCCCCCGAGGGTGCGGGCGGCCGGTGACCGACACGACACCCTGGCGGCCCGCACCCGGCCCCCCGGCCGGGGCGGGCCCCGCCCACATCCCGGGCACCCCCGGCCCCCGGCCGGGCACCGGGGGCGCCGCCCGCACCCTCCGGGGCGCGGGCGGCGGACGCGTGTCGGCCCCCGGACGCGGCCGGGCGGGAACCGACACCACCGTCAGGACCCCGCACGTCCCCCGGGCCCCGCACACCCGGGGCGCCCCGGACATCCCGGAGGGACCGCCCGCCCCGCGCCCCGGCCCCGACGGCAACGGGGGCGACGGCCCCGACGGCGGCGGCGAGGACGGAGCCGGCGGGAGCGGGTCCGCCCCGCTCGGGCGGTTCCTCGCCCGGGCCGCCGCCGTCACCGCCGGACTGACCGCCGCCGGGGCGGTCTTCGGCCTCTTCCGCGACCAGACCATCGCCCACCTCTTCGGCGCCGGGCACGACAGCGACGCCTTCCTGATCGCCTGGACCGTGCCCGAGATGGCCTCGACGCTCCTCATCGAGGACGCCATGGCGCTGCTCATGGTCCCCGCCTTCAGCCACGCCCTGGCCCGCCGGGCCGCCGACCCGGCGACCGGACCCGCCGGACCCGCCGGTGCGCAAGCCCGCCACCAGGACCCCGTACGACTGCTGGTGGGGGCGACCCTGCCGCGGCTCGCCGTCCTGCTGGCCGCCGTCGCCGCCGTCCTGATGGTGGCCGCGCCCCTGGTCGTCGCCGTCCTGGCACCCGGCCTGCCCGACCCCGGACTCGCCGTGGAGTGCACCCGGCTGACCGCGTTCACCGTGCTCACCTTCGGCGTCGCCGGGTACTTCAGCGCCGCGCTGCGGGCCCACCGGTCCTTCGTCCCGCCCGCCGCGATCTACGTCGCCTACAACGTCGGCATCATCACCACCATGGTCGCCCTGCACACCCTGTGGGGCGTGCGCGCCGCCGCCGCCGGGGTCGCCGTCGGCGGGCTCCTCATGGCCCTGGTCCAGCTCCCCGCCTTCCTGCGCCACGTCGGCCCCCGCCCGCGCCGCGCCGCGGGCGCCCCCCGAGGCCGCCGGGGACGCGACCGGCCTACCCTGATCGCCTTCGCCGTCATCGCGCCCGTCGTCCTCTTCGCCGTCTTCCGCCAGTCCCAGGTCCTCGTCGAACGGTTCCTCGCCGCCTCCCTGGCACCCGGCGCCATCTCGCACCTGAACTACGCGCAGAAGGTCGCGCAGATGCCGATGGTCCTCTCCCTGATGATCTGCACCGTCACCTTCCCCGTCGTCGCCCGCGCCATGGCCGGCGGGGAACGGGAACAGGCCCGGCGCCGCGTCGAGCGCGACCTCGCCCTCGCCTCCCTCGCCGTCCTGATGGGCACCGCCCTCGTCATCGGGTACGCGCCCCAGATCGTCGAAGTCCTCTTCGAACGCGGCGCCTTCACCCACCGCGACACCCTCGCCACCGCCTCCGTCATGCGCGTCTACGGCCTCGGACTCCTCGGCCACTGCCTCGTCGGCGCCCTCAGCCGGCCCTTCTTCTCGACCGCCCGGCCCACCTGGTTCCCGGCGCTCGCGATGGGCGCCGGGCTCCTCGTCAACATCGCCGCCGGAGCCTTCGCCGCCCGCTGGTGGGGCATCTACGGCATCGCCGCCGCCAACGCCGTCGGCATCTCCGCCACCGCCGTCCTGCTGCTCACCGGACTCGGCTCGCGGATCGTCTCCATCGAGGTCCGCCGGGTCGCCGTCAGCATCGGCCGCCTCGCCCTCGCCGCGACGGCCGCCTGCGCCACCGGCTGGATCGCGGGACCGATGATCCCCGACCCCCTGCTCAGCGCCGCCCTCGGCTGCCTCCTCGTCCCGGCCATGTTCGGGGCCTCGGGCCTGGCCGTGCGCGCGCTCGAAATCACCGCCCTGCCCGCCCAGATCTCCCAGCTCACCCAGAGGTTCCGCCATGTCCGCTGACACCGGCGCGGCACCCGCCGCCCAGGTTCCCGCCCACCGGACCGCCCCGCCATGGGTCCTCATGTACCACTCCGTCACCGAGTTCACCGACCCCTCCGAGGACCCGTACGGCATCACCGTCACCCCCCGCGCCCTGGCGGACCAGCTGCGCTGGCTGCGCTCCCGGGGCCTGCGCGGGGTCTCCGTCGGCACACTGCTGCGGGCGCTGGCCGCCGGGCGCGGCGACGGGCTCGTCGGCCTCACCTTCGACGACGGCTACACCGACTTCCTCACCCACGCGCTGCCCCTGCTGCTGCGCCACGACTGCACCGCCACCCTCTTCGTCCTGCCCGGCCGGCTCGGCGTCGACAACGTGTGGGACCCGCTCGGCCCCCGCAAGTCCCTGCTCACCGCCGAGGGCATCCGCGAAGTCGCCGCCGCCGGACAGGAGATCGGCTCGCACGGCCTCCTCCACCAGGACCTCACCATCGCCACCGACGACGTGCTCCAGCAGGAACTGCGGGGCAGCCGGGACCTGCTGCGCGAACTGACCGGCACCCTGCCCGAGGGATTCTGCTACCCGTACGGGCACCTCGACGCCCGGGTCGTGGAGGCCGCCCGGGAGGCCGGGTACGGCTACGCCTGCGCCATCGACCCCGGCCACCTCACGGGCCCGTACGCCCTGCCGCGCACGCACGTCAGCCAGGCGGACGGCGCCGCCCGGCTGCGGCTCAAGCTCCTGCGCCACCAGGTGCGGGGGCTGCGGCGGGCGGTGCGCCGGTGAAGGCGCTGCACATCATCACCGGCCTGGGGATCGGCGGCGCCGAACAGCAACTGCGGCTCCTGCTGCGCCACCTGCCCGGCCCCTGCGACGTGCTGACCCTGACCAACCCCGGACCGGTGGCCGAGGGGCTGCGCGCCGACGGGGTCCGCGTCGTCCACCTGGGGATGCGGGGCAACCGGGACCTGGGGGCGCTGCCCCGGATGGCGCGGTTCATCCGCGCGGGCCGCTACGACCTCGTCCACACCCACCTCTACCGGGCCTGCGTGTACGGGCGCCCCGCGGCCCGGCTCGCGGGCGTCAGGGCGGTCGTGGCCACCGAACACTCCCTCGGCGGGGCCGAGATCGAGGGCCGCCCGCTGTCGGCCGGGGTCCGCGCGCTCTACCTGGCCGGTGAGCGGCTGGGCGCGGCGACCGTGGCCGTCTCGGAGACCGTGGCGGCCCGGCTGGAGGGCTGGGGGGTGCCCGCCGCGCGCGTCCACGTCGTCCCGAACGGGATCGAGGCCGCCCGCTTCCGCTTCGTCCCGGAGGTCCGGCGGGCCGCGCGGGCCCGGACGGGGCTGCCGGAGCACGCCTTCGTCGTCGGCGGTGTCGGCCGGCTGGTCCCGGGCAAACGGTTCGACGTCCTGGTCCGGGCCGTCGCCGGGCTGCCGGGGGCCCACCTGGTGCTGGCCGGGGACGGGCCGCAGCGGGCGGCGCTGCGCGCGCTCGCGGCGGGCCTCGGCGCGCAGGACCGCATCCACCTGCTGGGGGAGCGGGACCCGCTGGGCGACGGCCCGGACGGCCGCACGCCTGGCGTTCCGGCCCTGCTGGCCGCCATGGACGTCTTCGTCTCCCCCTCGCGGGAGGAGGCGTTCGGGCTCGCCGTCGTCGAGGCGCTCGCCGCCGGGCTGCCCGTCCTGCACGTCACCTGCCCGGCCGTCGACGACCTGCCCGCCGCCGAGGCGCCCGGCGCGCGGCGGATCGCCGCCGGACCCGGGGAACTCGTCGCGGCGCTGCGCGGGCACATGGTGGCGGGCGCGCGCAGGCTGCCCCCGCCGCCGGTGGTCCGCCGCTACGACATCGCCCGCAGCGCGGCGCTGCTCCAGGACGTGTACGCCCTGGCGCTGGCGGCCCCGCGGGGGGCGCGGGCCCCCTCGGCCCATGCCCCGGCCGCACCGCGAGGGCCGGGCCGTCCCGGCTGATCCGTCCCGGTCGATCCGTCCCGGTCGACCCGTTCCGGTCGATCCGTCCTCCACCGGCCGGTACCGCCAGGTCCCGGCCGGGACCCGAAGGAACCCCCACCCAGGAAGCGAGCACGCCCATGGCCGACACCGCCGACCAGAAGACGCCCGACCCCGGCCCCGGCCCGCAGGAGCCGCAGCCGCCGCAGAAGTCGCAGCAGCCGCAGAAGAAGGCCCGGCGGTGGCCCGTGGCCCCGCCCGTGTGGTGGCCGCTGCCCGCCTGCGCCCTGCTCGGGCTGGCCGCGGGCGGGGCGTACGGGCTGCTCAAGGCACCCGAGTACACCGCCACCAGCTATGTCGTCGCCGTGCCCGACGACACCACCGAACCGGCCACCGCCCTCGGCTTCGCCCAGGCGTACGGCCGCATCGCCACCGGTGGTTCCGTCCTCGCCTACGCGCAGCCCCGCGCGGGCGTCCCCGCCGCCCGGCTGCGGAACCAGGTCCGGGCCGAGACCTCCCCCGAGTCCCCGATGATCGCCGTCACCGGCACCGGCAGGAGCCCCGCCGAGGCCGCCGACGTCGCCAACGCCGTCGCCGACGCGCTCTCCCTGAGCGGCAACCAGGCCGCCAAGAACACCGGTGTCCGGCTGCTGCTGTTCAGTCAGGCCGTGGCCCCGTCCGGGCCCTCCTCCGCCTCCGCCCCCCTCAGCGGCGCCGTCGGCCTGTGCGCGGGCGGGCTGCTCGGCGGGTTGTGGCTGCTGGCCGGGCCCGGCCGGGGACGACGGCCGCGCCCGGCCGGGGACGGGCCCGCCGTGGAGGAGTACGCCTCGCTCCCGGCCCAGGGCGAGCACACCGGGACCAAGGAGAAGGAGTCCGCGCGATGAGCGCGGGCCCCGCCCCCGCGGCGGCCCTGACGGTGAGCCTGTGCCGCGACCCCGGGCAGTTCGCCGCGCTGGAGGAGCCGTGGAACCGGCTCGTCCGCCGCTGTCCCACCGCCACCCCGTTCCAGAGCCACGCCTGGCTGCACTCCTGGTGGCTGTCGTACGGGAAGGAGGGCAGGCTCCGGATCGTCCTCGTCCGGCGCGGCGGGGAACTGGCCGGGGCCGCCGCGCTGACCCTCGTCCACCGGCCGCTGCCGCTGCTGGTGCCGCTCGGCGGCCCGATCACCGACTACTTCGACGTGCTGGTCGCCGCGGACCACGCCGGCCAGGTCGTCCCGGCGCTCGCCCGCGGGCTGCACCGGGCCGCCCGGGGTGCGGTCGTGGACCTGCGCGAGGTGCGCCCGGGGGCCGCCGCCGAGGCGCTGTACGGGCAGTGGCCCGGGGCCCGCAGCAGGCTCGCCGACTCCACCTGCATGGAGCTGCCCGCGCTCCCCTTCGACGAGCTGGTCAAGCGGATGCCCGCCTCCGGCGCCCAGCGGGTCCGGGCCAAGCTCCGCAAGACCGACGCGGCCGGGATCGAGGAGCGTGAGGTCACCGAGGCGGAGGTCCCGGCGGCCGTACGGACGCTGCTGCGGCTGCACGAGAAGCAGTGGCGGGGCCGCGGGGTGACCCCCGAACACCTCAGGCCGCGCTTCGCCGAACACCTGACCCGGGCCACCCGGCGGATGGTGCGGGCCGGGGAGGGGCGGCTGACCGAGTTCCGGCTGGACGGGGAGGTGGTCGCGGCCAACGTCACGCTGCTGTCGGCCGGACTGAGCGGCGGCTACCTCTACGGCGCCGATCCGGAGCTGCGCGACCGGAAGGTGGACGTGGCCGCGCTGCTGCTGCGCCACGAGGCCGGGCGCGCGCTCGCGGAGGGCCGCCCGGTGGTGAGTTTCCTGCGGGGCAGCGAACCGTACAAGAACCACTGGCGGCCCGAGACGGTCGTCAACCAGCGGTTCCTGCTGGCCACGGACGCGCTCGCGCCCCTGCTGCGGCTGCACGAGTCGCGGGTGGCGGGGCGCGAGCGGGCGGTGGGCGCGCTGCGGGAGGCGCTGCCGGCCGCCCGGGACTGGCGGGCGCGGCTCAACGAACTGCGGGTGCGGTGAGGCCGGTGCGCGGGCCGCGCGCCACCCCCGCCCCGCCGCCCGGCCCGGGCGGCGGGGCGCCGCACCACGCCCTGGTGGCTGACGCGGCACTAGAAGGGCCAGAGGCCGGAGTTCTTGCCCCAGTCGAGCTTGACGCAGACCGACTGGGTGCCGCCCAGCTTGGAGAGCCATTCGCCGAAGTTGAGCGGTACGCACCACAGCGTGCTGTTGACGGGCGGCTTCGCCGGCGCGGGCGGTTTCGGCGCCGGAACGGCGGGCGTGGGCACGGGGACGGGTCCGGCCGGTGCGGGTCCGGCCGGTGTGGGAACGGCCGGTGTGGGAACGGCCGGTGCGGGTCCGGCCGGTGCGGGTCCGGCCGGTGCGGGTCCGGCCGGTGTGGGAACGGGGAGGGCGGGCGCGGGGACGGGCGGGCTCGGGACGACGGGGTCCGGGGCGGCCGGGAGCGGCACCTCGGGCGTCGGGAGCTGCGGTACGGGGACCTCCGGCACCGGGATCTCGGGCACCGGGATCTGCGGCGTGGGGACGACGGGCACCGGGATCTGCGGGGTGGGGATCGCGGGCGTCGGCACCTGTGGGGTCGGCACCTGTGGGGTCGGCACCTGTGGGGTCGGGATCTGCGGGGTCGGGATCTGGGGGGTGGGGACGGCCGGGGTCGGGACCACGGGGGTGGGGACGACCGGCGTGGGGATCACCGGGGTCGGGATCACCGGGGTCGGGATCACCGGGCCGGGGCGCTGCGGGGTCAGGGCGTCGCGGAAGACCTTCGCGGAGAGCGGGTTCTGCTTGCACTGCCACACGCCGTGCGGGCAGTAGTCGGTGATGGTGTGGTAGAGCGGCCGGTGCTGCTCGATCCACTTCAGCATGCGCCGGACGTACTCCGGGTTGTCCCCGTGCCGGAACAGCCCCCACTCCGGGTAGGAGATCTCCTTGCCGTGCTCCTTCGCGAAGTCGACGTGCTGCTGGAGCCCGTACGGCTGGCCGACCTGCTCGTCGAAGGTGCGGCCCGGGTCCTGGTCGTAGGAGTCCATGCCGATGATGTCGACCACGTCGTCACCCGGGTAGCACCTGGTCCAGGCGATGGCGTCGGTGCCCCGGTTCGGGGCGAAGTCGAACCTGAACTTCTGTCCGGGCACCGTGCGCATGGTGGTGACGACGCGCTTCCAGTACGCCTTCCAGTTCTCCGGGTCCGGGCCGCAGCGGTGGGTGTAGGTGGTGCCGTTCATCTCCCAGCCGAGCACGATCACCGTGTCCGGGACGCCCAGCGAGACCAGCCGCTCGCCGAGCTTCCTGAAGTGCCCGTCGTACCGGCCCTGCGCGCCCGCCCTGATCAGCTGGGCCACCTGGCGGTCCGGGACGCGGGCTTCGTTGCGCTCCTGCATGGGCACGTTGAGGACGAACAGGCGGTTGTCCCGGGCCCGGCGCCACGCGGCCCAGCTGTCCAGGAAGCCGGGGCCGCCCTCGATGTTGGACCACACGTCACCGGGGAGATAGGTGTGACCGACCCTGATCTCCTTGCCGCCCAGCCAGCGCGACAGGTGCGGAATCCGGGCGACCCCGGACGGCCCGTAGTCGAGATAGGCGCCCATGGCGATACCGGAGTCCCCGGACCGGTCCTCCCCGGGGGCCGCCGCGAGGGCGGCGCCGCTGGCGAGCAGCCCGGCCGTGACCGTGCCGACGCAGGTGGTCACCAGTCGGTGGCGTGGTCTGGGCATGGCGTCTCCCGATCGTTCCTGAACCGGTGTGCTTATCGAAGACGTTAGGCATCACATCCGATGAACGGCCTCCCCGGTGACCACCGCATAGGCCATTCGCAGGTGCGCACCCTCCCCGCTTGGTCCGACTAGGTGAAAGACCGTTCTTATGCACGCGTTCGCCCACCATGTGCCCGCCGTTCTGCTCAGACTCGACCGGAATCCGTTCCACCACGGAACCCTCGGCGCCGTCAGATCCCTTGGCCGCAGAGGCGTGGAGGTCCATGCCGTCGTCGAGGCCGGGGGAGGCCCCATGGGGCGATCGCGGTACCTGCGTGCCGTCCACCCTGGTCCCTCCGGCGAGTTGGACCCCCGGGCGCCCGGCGCGCTGCTGGAGTGCCTGGCCGGCGTGTCGGAGCGGATCGGGCGTCCCGCCGTGCTCTTCGCGATGGACGACCTGAGCGCCATCGCCGTCTCCCGGGCCGCGCCGGAGCTGACGGACCGTTTCCGGATTCCCCATCAGCCCGGCGACCTCCCGGCCCGGGTGGCCGACAAGGCGGAGCTGTCGCGGCTGTGCGCGCGGTGGCAGATCCCGCATCCGGAGACGGTGATCCCGTCGAGCGGCGCCGAGGCCGCCGAGGCCGCGTGGCGGCTGGGGCTGCCGGTGGTCGCCAAGTGGAGCCGCCCCTGGCTGCTGCCTTCGGGGGCCGGGCTGCGCAGCACCACCCTGGTGCACACCACCGCCGAGGCCCGGCGGCTGTACGAGCGCTCCGCCGAGGCGGGGAGCCGCCTGCTGCTCCAGCGGTTCCTGCCGGCGGGCCCGGACACCGACTGGTTCTTCCACGGCGCCTTCACCCGGGGCGGCCGGCCGCTGCTCGCCGGATCGGGCCGCAAGGAGCTGTCGTGGCCGGTGCGCACGGGCCTGACGGCGGTGGGCCGCTGGCTGCCCGACCCGGCGGTGGAGGAGGCCGGGCTGCGGCTCGCCGAGCGGCTGGGCTACGAGGGCATCCTGGACCTGGACTTCCGCCGCGACGAGCGCGGCCGCTTCCGGCTGGTGGACTTCAACCCGCGCCCGGGGGCGCAGTTCCGGCTCTTCACCGACGCGGGCGGGCTGGACGTCGTCCAGGCGCTGTACCTGGACCTGACGGGGCAGCGGGTCCCGGAGCAGCGGGGCGGGCCGGGCCGGGTCTTCGTCGCCGAGAACTACGCGCTGCTGGCGGCGGTGCGGGGCCGGTCGCTGCCGCGCCGGACCGTACGGGCCCCGGCCGGGGGCGTGGGCGTGGGCGTGGGCGTGGACCCGGCCCCGGACGTGGGCGGCGGGCGCGGCGCGGGCGGTGCGCGCGGCGCGGGCGGCCGGTCCGGGCCGCCGCCGGTTCGGGCGCGGCGCGCGAAGGCCGAGACGGCCTGGTTCGCCGCCGACGACCCGAGGCCGTTCCTGGCGATGCTGGCCGCCTTCCTCGGGCGCGGCGCCGACAAGGGGGTCCGCGTCCTGCGCGGGGTCCCGGCCCACGGGCGGCGCACCGCCCGCGCGGTGGCCCGCGCCCCGCGCCAGCGCGGACGCGACCGCTCCGGGCCCGCCACGGCCCCGGCGGAACCGGCGGAACCCGACGAACTGGTGGCCCGTTGAGCGGCCCCGGCCCGGTGGCGGGCCCGGCCGGTGTGTTGTCGAGGGATGCGGAGGGACGGCTGTGACGCGGACGGACGATCTCGTGGTGATCGGCGCGGGCCCGTACGGGCTGTCGGTCGCCGCGCACGCGGCGGGCGCGGGGCTCGGCGTACGGGTGCTGGGGCGGCCCATGGCCTCCTGGCGCGACCACATGCCCGACGGCATGTACCTGAAATCGGAGCCCTGGTCCTCCAACCTGTGCGCGCCGGGCGGACGGCACACCCTGGCCGATTACTGCGCCACGCGCGCGATCGTCGCGGAACACGGCACTCCGCTGCCGGTCGGCACGTTCGGCGAGTACGGGATGTGGTTCGCCCGCCGGGCCGTGCCCGAGGTGGAGGAGGTGACCGTCACGGAGGTGACCCCGCAGGGCGGCGGCTTCCGTGTGCGCACCGCGCAGGGGCCGCCGCTGCTCGCGCGCACGGTCGTCCTCGCCGTCGGCGTGATGCCGTTCGTCAACCACCCGGCGCCGCTGCGCGACCTCCCGCCCGGCCACTTCTCCCACAGCAGCGGCCACCGGGACCTGGCCCGCTTCGCCGGCCGGGACGTCGCCGTGCTCGGGGCCGGGCAGGCCGCCCTGGAGACCGCCGCGCTGCTGGCCGAGCGGGGGGCCCGGCCGTGTCTGGTGGCCCGGCGCTCCCGGCTGAACTGGAACACCGTCCCGCAGCCCCTGGACCGGACCCCGCTGAGCGCCCTGCGCGCCCCGCACAGCGGGCTCGGCACCGGCTGGCGCAGCTGGGCCTGGTCGGAACTGCCCCGGGCGGTGCGGCTGCTGCCCGCGCGGACCCGGCAGCGGATCGCGGCGACGGCGCTGGGCCCGGCCGGGGCCTGGTGGCTGCGCGACCGCTTCGAGGGGCGCGTCCCCGTCCTCCTCGGGCACCGGCTGCACCGGGCGGTGGCGGTGGGGGAGCGGACCCGGCTCGGACTGACCACCCCGGCCGGGGAGTCCGTCGTCCTGGACACCTCGCACGTCATCGCGGCGACCGGGTTCACCCCGGACCTGGACCGGCTGGAGCTGCTCGACGCGGGGCTGCGGGCCGCCCTGGTGACGGTGGGGGAGAGCCGGACGCCGGAGCTGAGCGCGGGCTTCGAGTCCTCGTGGCCCGGCCTGTTCTTCGCGGGGCTGCTGACGGCTCCCTCATTCGGCCCTTCCATGCGATTCGTGCACGGTGCGGGCTTCACGGCGGGGAGACTGGTCGCAGGAGTCCGCAAGCGCCTCGGCGCCCGGGGCGCGCTGCCGGGTCCCGCCGGTGGTGCCCGGCCCGACCGGGCCGCCGCCGGGCACCCGAGGACGTACCTGCGGTGAGACTGCGGTGAGAGGGGTCCGCGATGAGTGCGGAGCGAGGACAGGGCCGGGGCTGGGTGCGTATTCCGGCCAGTCGCGCGGAGACGCCCGGCAGGACCAGGACCGCCGGGCCCGGCGCCCCGTCACCGTACGGATCTCCGTACGACACCCCGTACGGCTCCCCGCCGTCCGCCGCCGCCCCGCCGTCCTACGGGTCCCCGCCCCCGTACGGTTCCCCGTACGCCCCGCCCCCGGCGGCCTCCCCCGCCGACCGGTCCACGATCTACCTCTCCCTGGTCAAGCGGTGGCAGGAGGCCGGGCGCACCCTCCCGGGCCATCCTGACGAGGAGTGGGAACGGCTGGTCTCCCAGCCGTACTGGCCCGGCCGTTAGGTGGTGTGTCACGTGGCAGCGGCGGAGCGCGACGGGTCCGGGCAGGGACGTGACGGGTCCGGGCAGGACCGCCCGGGGCCCGTCACCGGCCCCGGGGAGCGGCTCGCGCTCAACGGCATGGGCACCTTCGAATGGGACCTGGGCGCGGGCACCCTGGCGCTCGACGAGCCCGGGATGAGCGTCTGCGGCCTGGAACCGGGCGAGTTCGACGGCACCCCCGAAGGACTCGGACTGCACATCCCGGACGAGGACCGGCGCCGCCTGACCGAGACCGTCACCGCGCTCCTCGACGGCGACGGGGAGACCTACGGCTCCTACTTCACCGTGCGCCGCCCCGACGGCCGCGACCAGTGGACCCACACCCAGGGCCGGGTGCTGCGGGACCCCGGCGGCCGGGCCCGGCGGATCGTCGGGATCGTCCGGGACGCGACGGCCGAACTCGCCCAGGCCACCTTGCTGCGCAAGCTGGAGGCGGCCCGCTCCCAGCAGACCACCATCGTCCAGCGCACCACCGAAGCCCTGTCCCGGGCGGTGACGGTCGATGACGTCACGGCCGCGCTGACCGGCGCGGGAGCACTCGAACGCCTCGGCGCGGACGGGCTGGCCCTGGCCCTCGCCGAGGGCGGCGCCGTCAAGATGATCGCCCTGAGCGGGGAGTCGCTGGAGGTCCTCGGCGAACGCGGCCTCGTCCGGCTGGACGGCTCCCTGCCCCTGTCCCAGGCGGTGCTCACCGGGCGGGCGCGCTTCGTCACCTCCCTCACCGACCTCACCGGGGAGTTCCCGCTCCTCGGCCGCTACCTGCACCACATCCGCTACGACGCCGCCGCCTACCTGCCGCTGATCGCCCAGGCCAAGGCCATCGGCGGACTGGTCCTCTTCTACCGCCGGCGCAGCGAGTTCAGCCCGGAGGAACGCAACCTCTGCCTGGGGCTGGCCGCCATCGTGGCCCAGTCGCTCCAGCGGGCGCTCCTCTTCGACCAGGAACGGGAGTTCGCCACCGGGCTCCAGGCCGCCATGCTGCCCCGCCGCATCCCCGAGATCACCGGCGGGGAGATCGCCGTCCGCTACCACGCCGCCTGGAGCGGCCGGGAGGTCGGCGGCGACTGGTACGACGTGATCTCCCTGCCCCGCGACCGCGTCGGCCTCGTCGTCGGCGACGTCCAGGGCCACGACACGCACGCCGCGGCCATCATGGGACAGCTGCGGATCGCCCTGCGCGCCTACGCCGGGGAGGGCCACGCGCCGTCCACCGTCCTGGCCCGCGCCTCCCGCTTCCTCGCCGAACTGGACACCGAACGCTTCGCCACCTGCCTGTACGCGCAGGTGGACCTGGAGACGGGCGGGGTCCGCGCCGTCCGCGCCGGCCACCTGGGACCGCTGATCCGGCACACGGACGGCCGGACCGGCTGGCCCAACGTCCGCGGCGGCCTGCCGCTGGGCCTGGCCACCGCCTTCGCCCAGGAGGAGTTCCCCGAGACCCGGCTCGACCTGGTCCCCGGCGAGACCCTCGTGCTCTGCACCGACGGCCTGGTGGAGGAGCCCGGGACGGACATCACCCAGGGCATGGAGGCGCTCGCCCTCGCGGTCCGCGGCGGCCCGCAGGAGGCCGGGGCCCTCGCCGACCACCTCTCCGACCGGCTCTGGGAACGCTGGGGCTCCGGCGACGACGTGGCCCTGCTGGTCCTGCGCCGCGCCCCCGACCCGGGCACCCACCGGGCCCCGCGCATCCACCAGTACGTCCACCAGGCCGACCCGGAGGGCCTCTCCGAGGCCCGTTACGCCCTGCGCCAGGCCCTGCGCGACTGGGGCATGCCCCAACTCGCCGACGACATCGAACTCGCGGCCGGGGAGCTGCTGGTCAACGCCCTGCTGCACACCGACGGCGGAGCGGTGCTGACCATGGAGGTGCTGCCCGAGCCGGTCCGGCGCATCCGACTGTGGGTCAAGGACCGTTCCAGCGTGTGGCCGCGCCGGCGCAGTCCGGGCGAAGCGGCCACCACGGGCCGCGGCCTGCTCCTGGTGGACGCGCTGGCCACGCACTGGGGAGTGGAGTCCCGGGGCGACGGCAAGGCGGTGTGGTGCGAGTTCGACACCGGAGGCGACCCCCGCGACGCGGGGTGACCCGGTTCCTGTCGCGCGGTCACCCGGGTTGTGGGGTGCGCGGGACGGGGTGATGATGCGGTCCATGGAGACGGACGGTGTGGGAACGGACCGGTCCGCGCGCGGACCGGGCAGGAGCGCCGCGGCGGGCGCGCTCGTACTGCTCCTGCTGGCCGCCGGGGTGTCGGCGGTCCTGGACGGGACGACGGACCGCCCGGAGGCGGAAACCGGGTGCCGGACGGTCGCGTTCATATCGATGACGGGCGCCGCACCCGAGTGCCCCTGACCCCAGACGCCTGACCCCTCCCCTGCACCCCTGCACCCCGGCCCACCGGTGGAGACCGGGGGCCGGGGCGGGGCCGGTACTGGCGGGGTGTCAGCGGCGCGCGGGCAGGACGATCTCCCGGCCGTCCTGCGCGACCGTGTCGACGGAACTCGGCAGCAGACCGGAGAAGCGGATCTCCTGGAGACGCGCCTCGGCCCGCGCCCTGCCCTGCCGGACGTCCGGGGCGTAGCGCAGCGACCCGCCGGCGCGCCAGGTGTGCTCGGCGCCGTCGCACACCGCCGACCCGCCGCTGAACGCGACCCGGGTCCGGCCCTGCACGACCGCCGCCGAGATCTGCATCGTCGTCCCCGCGGGTGACGGGAGCGTGCAGTGGTAGGTGCCGGAAAGGGTGACTTTTCCGTCCGCGGAGATATGGGCGTACGGATGTACGGAAATCCCCTGCTCGAATACGGTGGCACCGGCCGGGGCGGTGGAGAGCGTCACTGCGGCCAGTGCGGAGAGTGCTGCCAGGGCCGTGCGGGCGCCGTGAATGCGCATGGTTCCTCCGGGTGGATACGGGGGCGGGATTCCGCCGGAACGCATTGTGCTGGCAGTCGGACGGCAACGCGCTCCGCACACTCGTGTCGGTGTGCGCAATTTCCCGCCCGGGCGCGTGAGACTGGCCGAAATTCGTCCCCGAAGGGATTCGCATGCGCCAGCCCCCCGCCCCCGCCCCCACCCTTTTCCCTGCCCCCGTCGCTTTTCCTGTCTCCGTCCCGGCCCCCGTGCTCGCCCTCGCCCTCCTTCCACTGCTCCTGTTCGGTGCCACCGCCTGCGCGGGCGCCGGCACCGAGGCGGCCGCGCCGGTCACCGCCGCCGCGCCCGCCGCCCCGGTGGACGACGGCGCCCCGGGCGCCATCGGGGACCCGGTGCGCGCCGGAGCCGGGGACGCCCATGTGGGGGGCTCCGTACGGGTCCAGGGGCGGCAGGTCGGCCGCCACCTCCAGGCCGTGCTGGACGCGTACGTCGACCCCGCGATCAGCGTGGACAAGAACCACGCCCCGCCCGCGGGCAAGCGCTGGGTGGCCGCCTCGATGTCGTTCGTCAACGTGGGCGGGGCCTCGTACGGGCAGCTCGGACGCATGTGGGCGTACGACAGCGCCGGACAGCGTCATCCGGCGGTGTCCACCGGGGAACTGACGACGGGCAAACCGCTCGTCTTCGATTCCCTCGCGGTCGGTGAGCGGGCCGAGGGATGGGTGGTGTTCGAAATCCCGGACAACGTGCGCACGGTGCGGCTCCAATACCAGGACACGAACATGAGGTCGAATTCTGGAGAGGGTTTCTGGACGGTATGACCCGCGCGGGTGAAAGGCCGTGAAAGGGCCGGGGAGGAGGCGACTAAGGTGCGCGCATGACTTCTACTCAAGCCGAGACCGACCGGTCCCTGCTCGGCACCCTCGCAGTGCTCGCCTGGATCGGCGACCCCTCCGAAGGGCACGACATCCCGTACCTCCTGGCCTACACCCTCGGCGACGGGCCGCAGGGCCGTGAGGCCGGTGAGGAGGCCGCCCGCGGGCTGATGAAGGAGATCGGCCTGCGCATCGGGGACGTCGTCATGGACGGCACCCGCAACCCGGCCGGTTTCCCGGTCCAGATCCTGCTGGAGGGCGACCAGATCGCCCTCACCCTGCCCGGGATGAACGCGCGGTGCACCGCGCCGCCCGAGTGGGTCGACGCGGCCGACGAGAGCGGTCAGGCGTACTTCCTCTTCGCCACGCGCGCCTGGCCCGAGGCCGTCCCGGGGAAGCCGGTCGACGCCGACGCCCTCAAGGAGTTCGCGGGCGCCGAGGCGGTCCTGACCGACAGCGCGCACTGCGTCCTCGAAGTCCGGCGCCTGCAGAAGTAGTAGCCCCCTTCGGCCAGGACCGGAGCGGACCCGGCCGGAGCGGACCCGGCCGGGCCGGAGCCGGTCCGGCCGCGTGCGGCCCGGCCCTGCCGGGCGCCCCCCTCGCCCCGGCCGCCGGGCCCCCAGCCCGCCCGGTGGCCGGACCTCCCCCCTCCCTCGCGGCCCCTTCCCGTCCGGCCCCTTCCCGGCGGGCGGCTACGGGCGGCTACGGGCGGCGGTCGAAGGCGAACCGCAGCGAGCGGACCCGGTTGTCGAAGCTGGAGCCGGCCAGATCCGGCAGGCCCACCGCGCGCAGCCCGACGGGCCGGCCCAGCAGCTCCCGGAAGAGCGCCTTCATCTCCACCCGGGCCAGATGCGCGCCCAGGCAGTAGTGCGGACCGCCGCCGCCGAACCCCAGGTGGGGGTTGGGGGAGCGGGTGATGTCGAAGGCGTCGGGGTCGGTGAAGACCGCCTCGTCGCGGTTGGCGGAGGCGTAGTACAGCACCACCTTGTCGCCCGGCCGCAGCAGGTGCCCGTTCAGGGTGTACCCGGCCGCCACCGTCCGGCGGAACTGGATGATGGGCGTCGAGTGGCGGATGATCTCGTCCACCGCCCCGTCCGCGTACCGCTCGAAGTCCGAGACCAGCAGCTCCCGCTGGCCGGGGTGGTCGGTCAGCAGGGCCAGCCCGTGCGTGATCGCGTTACGGGTCGTCTCCACACCCGCCACCATCAGCAGCGAGAAGAACGCGCCGAGCTGGCGGGCGCCCAGCGCCTGCCCGTCGGCATCGGCGCGGACCAGCGCCGAGATCAGGTCGTCGCCGGGGTTCTCGCGCCGCTCGCGCCCGATGCCCGCCACCATCCGCTGCATCCGTGCCAGCGCCCGCAGCCCACGCCCCGGCATCCGCAGCCGGGAGGTCAGGCCCCGTTCCACGCCGATGTTCTCGGAAGCGTGGTTGACGCGGTCGGCGATCTCCGCCCGGTAGCGCTCGGGGATGCCCATCATGTTGCAGATGACCTCCAGGGGCAGCCGTGAGGCGACGGCCGACACGAACTCGTCGGGCCGCGCGGCCAGGACCTCGTCCACGATCCGGGCGGCCACCGCGTGGATGTCCGCCTCGGCGGCGGCCAGCAGCCTGGGGGTGAACGCCCGCTGCACGATCTTGCGCAGCCGGGCGTGGTCGGGGCCGTCCAGGTTGACCATCGAGTCCCCGAACAGCGCCCGCACCCAGCGGGCCGGCTCGGGCGTGGTCACCCCGGGCGCGCTCGCGAACACCTTCGGGAGCCGGCTCGCCTCCTGCACGTCCGCGTGACGGACGAGGGCCCAGTGCCCGCGCCCCGGCCCCTCGGGCACGAACACCGGGGCGTCCAGGGCCCGCAGCCGGGCGAAGGCGGCCAGCCGGGCGGCGGGCGGCTGCTGCCAGAACCCGGGATCGGCCAGTTCCCCGCCCGGGCCCCCGCCCGCGTCCCCGTCCTCGCCCGCCGGGGCGCCCTCGCCGTACCGCTGTACCGGGAGTGTCATGGCTGTGCCTCTTCCTGCTGTGGTCCGTGGGGGACGCGTGCCGCCGGGTGCTCCGTGCTGGAGAACGCCGGGGCGGCGCGGGAGTGACGGATACGGGCGGGTGCGGACGGATACAGGCGGTACGGGTTGGTACAGGCGGTACGGGTGGGTGCAGGTGGGTGCAGGTGGGTGCAGGTGGGTGCAGGTGGGTGCAGGTGGGTGCGGGCGGGTGCTCATGCCGAGGCGGGGGCGGGGGTGGGGCCGGGCGGGGCGGTCCGTTCCGCCAGGGTCAGGCCGACCGCGACCGTGACCGTCGCGACCAGGCCCGCGTACAGCACGGCGTGGCTCCCCGTCCACGCGCAGGCCAGGATCGCGGCGGCGGACAGCGGCAGCACCAGCTGCTGGGCGAGGCCGCTCTTGAAGTGCCGGGAGTGCAGCAGCCACACCATCAGCAGGAAGAGCGCGGACGGGACCACGACGGCGGCGTTGGCGGCCACCTGCGAGATGTGCGCCTGACCGGTCGCGTGCTCGACGGCGACCTCGATGCCCGCGCCGATCGCCGCACCCGAGGCGAAGATCACCAGGTGGCCGTAGCCCCAGGGGATCGCCTCGCGGTTGGAGGTCAGCCGCTCGTGCGCCGGTACGGCGAAGTAGATCCACCAGGCGGCGAAGACGATCAGCAGCCCGCCCCCGGCGATCGGCAGCAGCTCGCCCAGGGCGTCGTGCTCGTCGAGCGCCGACTTGACCGCGACCGTGCTCCCGGCGATGGTCTCGCCGAGCACGATGATGGTGAACAGGCCGTACCGCTCGACGATGTGGTGGGCGTGCCAGGGCGTCTGGTGGCCGTGCTCGGCGAACAGCGGGACCAGCAGTTCCGCCGCGACCACGACCAGGAACAGCCAGTGCTTGGCGGTGTCCGGGACGAACAGCAGGGCCACCCAGCCGGCCTGGCAGACCACCAGGCCCGCCGCGTACCGGAGCGCGGCGACCCGCGCCGCGCCGCTCTCCCCGGCGGCGGCCCGCAGCCACTGGGAGGTCAGCGCGACCCGCATGATCAGGTAGCCGATGACGGCCACCGTCCAGTCGTTCTCGTCGAACGCCCGGTCCACGCCCGCCGCGTAGACGAGCACGCCGGAGATCTGGACGAGGGTCGCGATCCGGTACGGCACGTCGTCGCAGTCGTAGGCGGAGGCGAACCAGGTGAAGTTCATCCAGGCCCACCACACACCGAAGAAGACGAAGAAGTAGCCGATGACGCCGGTGAGGGGATGGCCCTCGGCCAGCGAGTGCACCAGCCGGGCACCGGCCTGCGCGACCGCGACGACGAAGCAGAGGTCGAAGAAGAGCTCCAGCGGGGTCGAGGCCCGGTGCGCCTCGTCCGGGCTGCGGGCGGTCATGGGGGAGTAGGCCATAGCGGTCAGCAGAGCAGAGGAACCACCCACCGGCGGTCCGGACGCGCGGCGCACCCCGCCCGTGTGCCCCACCCGGACTCGTCCCGCCGCCGCCGCCTCCCCCGCCGCCGTCCCCGTCCCCGCCCGGTACGGGGCCTGGCCCGGTGCGGCCCGGTGCGGCAGAAACTTGTGAAAGCTTTCACAAGCGCGCGATGGACCTTCGGCCCCACCAAAAGAGCAGGTCGGGCATGGTGTGGTCGCCCGGGAGGTGAAGATCGCAGGACCTTCGGGCCCCAGCTCGGGACCAACGCGGCGGCAAATGATCGATCAAATGGCGTGGAATGGGGGCAAGCAACGAGGCGACTGAAGAAGGTGCGGGCGATGACTGCCACCCCTGCGGAGACCACGAAGAACGGCGGGGCCTGGGAAGGCTTCAAGGGCGGTCTGTGGCGTGACGCCGTCGACGTCCGCGACTTCATCCAGCAGAACTACACGCCGTACGAGGGTGACGACTCCTTCCTCGCCGGCCCCACCGAACGCACCAGCGCGGTGTGGAAGGTGATCACGGACAAGTTCCCGGAGGAGCGCGAGAAGGGTGTCCACGACGTCTCGTACGACATCCCGTCCTCGATCACCGCGCACGCCCCCGGCTACATCGACCGCGACAAGGACCTGATCGTCGGCCTCCAGACGGACGCCCCGCTCAAGCGCGCGATCATGCCCTACGGCGGCTGGCGCATGGTCGCGGGCGCCCTGGAGACCTACGGCTACCCGGTCTCCGAGGAGCTGGAGAAGGTCTTCACGGAGTACCGCAAGACCCACAACGCCGGTGTCTTCGACGCCTACACGCCCGAGATCCGCGCCGCCCGCAAGGCCGGCATCGTGACCGGTCTGCCGGACGCCTACGGGCGCGGGCGCATCATCGGCGACTACCGCCGTGTGGCCCTCTACGGCGTCGACCACCTCGTGCGCGTCAAGAAGGCCGAGAAGGAGGGGATCAACGCCCTTCCCGCGGGCGGACGTCCGCTGGAGGAGACGATCCGGCTGCGCGAGGAACTCTCCGAGCAGATCCGGGCGCTGGCCGAACTCAAGGCGATGGCCGCCTCCTACGGCTACGACATCTCCGGCCCCGCCACCACCGGCCGCGAGGCCGTCCAGTGGCTGTACTTCGCCTACCTCGCGGCGGTGAAGGAGCAGAACGGCGCCGCGATGTCGCTGGGCCGCACCTCCACCTTCGTCGACGTCTACCTCCAGCGGGACATCGAGGCCGGGCTCCTCACCGAGGAGCAGGCCCAGGAGCTGGTCGACGACTTCATCATCAAGCTCCGGATCGTCCGCTTCCTGCGCACCCCCGAGTACGACGAGCTCTTCTCCGGGGACCCGACCTGGGTCACCGAGTCGATCGCGGGCATGGGCGAGGACGGCCGCCCATTGGTCACCAAGACCTCCTTCCGCTACCTCCAGACCCTCTACAACCTCGGCCCGGCCCCCGAGCCGAACATGACGGTCTTCTGGTCGCCGGGCCTGCCCCAGGGCTTCAAGGAGTTCTGCGCCCGCGTCTCCATCGACACCTCCTCGGTCCAGTACGAGTCCGACGAGCTGATGCGCCCGCGCTTCGGCGACGACACCGCCATCGCGTGCTGCGTCTCGGCGATGCCGGTCGGCAAGCAGATGCAGTTCTTCGGCGCCCGGGTGAACCTCGCCAAGACCCTGCTCTACGCGATCAACGGCGGCCGGGACGAGAAGTCCGGCGACCAGGTCGGCCCCTCCACCGGCGCGGTCACCGCCGAGGTGCTCGACTACGACGAGGTCCTGGCCAAGTTCGACGAGCAGATGGAGTGGCTCGCCGAGGTCTACGTCCACGCCCTGAACGTCATCCACTACATGCACGACCGGTACGCCTACGAGCGCATCGAGATGGCGCTCCACGACCGCGACGTGCGCCGCACCATGGCCTGCGGCATCGCCGGCCTCTCGGTCGCCGCCGACTCGCTGTCCGCCATCAAGCACGCCGAGGTCACCGCCGTGCGCGACGGGACCGGCCTCGCCACCGACTACCGCGTGGAGGGCGACTACCCGGCGTACGGCAACAACGACGACCGGGTCGACGAGATCGCCGTGTGGCTGGTCGAGGAGTTCATGAAGAAGGTCCGCAAGCACGAGACGTACCGGGGCGCCGAGCACACCCAGTCGGTGCTGACGATCACCTCGAACGTCGTCTACGGCAAGAAGACCGGCAACACGCCGGACGGCCGCCGCGCGGGCGAGCCGTTCTCCCCGGGCGCCAACCCGATGAACGGCCGCGACACCCACGGCTACGTCACCTCGGCGCTGTCGGTCGCGAAGCTCCCCTACGAGGACGCCGAGGACGGCATCTCGCTGACCAACACCGTCACCCCCGACGGCCTGGGCCGCACCCCCGAGGAGCGGATCAAGAACCTGGCGGGCGTCCTCGACGGCTACATGGCCAGCGACGGCTTCCACATGAACGTGAACGTACTCAACCGCGACACGCTCATGGACGCCATGGAGCACCCGGAGAACTACCCGCAGCTGACCATCCGCGTCAGCGGCTACGCGGTGAACTTCGTCCGGCTGACGCGGGCCCAGCAGCTCGACGTCCTGAACCGCACCTTCCACGGTTCGCTGTAACGGCCCCACAGGCCCCACAGGCCCCACAGGCCGCGCGGCCCCGGGGCCGGGCCCTCGCCCCGGCCCCGGCGCCGCGCTTCCCACCAGCCGGCGGACTGTTTCTTCCGCAGACCCTGGAGCACCTGCCATGACCGTTCTCTTCGGTACGACCATCCCCGTCGGCCCCGCCGACGACCCGGGCGCCGTCGGCCCCGCCGTCCCGTGCGTCGACGCGGCGGCCAGTACCGGGCAGACCCCGGCCGCCGCCGCCACCCAGCGGCCCAGCGAGGGCTCGGTGCACTCCTGGGACCTGTCGACCGGGGTCGACGGTCCGGGCACCCGCTTCGTGACCTTCCTGGCGGGCTGTCCACTGGCCTGTCTGTACTGCCACAACCCCGACACCATGCGGATGCGCAACGGGCGGCGCACCTCGGCGGACGACGTCATCGCCGAGGCCCGCAAGTACACCCGTTTCATCTCCGCCTCCGGCGGCGGCGCCACCGTCTCGGGCGGCGAACCGCTGCTCCAGCCCGTCTTCGCGGGCGAGCTGCTGCACCGGATGAAGCACGAGCTCGGTCTGCACACCGCCCTGGACACCTCGGGTTTCCTCGGCGCGCGGGCCACCGACGCGCTCCTGCGCGATGTGGACCTGGTGCTGCTGGACATCAAGTCCTGGGACCGCGAGACGTACCGGAAGGTGACCGGGCGCCCGCTGGAGCCGACGCTCGACTTCGCCCGCCGCCTCGCCGCCCTCGGCAAGGAGGTCCACCTGCGGTTCGTGCTGGTGCCGGGGCTGACGGACGCCCGGGAGAACATCGAGGGCGTCGCCGCCTTCGCCGGGGGTCTCGGGAACGTCTCCCGGGTCGACGTCCTGCCCTTCCACAAGCTGGGGGAGAGCAAATGGGACGCCCTGGACATGAGGTTCACCCTCCACGACACCCCGTCCCCCACCGCCGGACAGGTCGCGGCGGCGAAAGCGGTCTTCGCCGCCCAGGGGCTGACCGCCGTCTGATCCGCCCGGGGCCGCCGGGCCCGGGCCGCCGCCCGGCCGGGGGTGCGGGGGCGGCCGTACCCTGGAGGCATGAGCACCGCCCCCGCACCCGGCCCGCAGTCCCCGAAGCCCAAGCCCACGCTGGACTTCGGCGACCCGCTGGACCAGCAGTCCTCGGACGACACCGACCGTGGGTGGGGCGAGCGGCAGCCCTCCGGCGGGAGCGCCGCCGATCTGGCCCGCTTCCTCGACGAGAAGCCGCCGCACCACATCTGAGCGGGCCCCCGGAACAGCCCGCGGAACATCCCCCGGGCCGGGCCTCCGGTCAGAGCGTGGTGTCGCGGCCCGGGGCCTGTCCACCCGCCGGACCGGAACCACCGCCCCGCTGGGCGACCAGCGCGTCCCGGATCTCCTTGAGGACCTCCAGCTCGCTGATCTCCATGGTCTCCTGGACGCCTTCCTTCGCCTTGCGCCGGGCCTCCATCGTGGCCAGGTACTTCGACATGGGCAGGACCATCAGGAAGTAGACGACGGCGGCGGTGATCAGGAAGGTGAGCGCCGCGTTCAGAACGGTGCCCCACATGATGTTGATGCCGATGGGCTCCCCCTTCGCGTCGAC
The DNA here is from genome assembly GCF_044454165.1 of Streptomyces sp. NPDC051567. Taxonomy (NCBI): domain Bacteria; kingdom Bacillati; phylum Actinomycetota; class Actinomycetes; order Kitasatosporales; family Streptomycetaceae; genus Streptomyces; species Streptomyces sp. NPDC051567. Next base: position 60,654 of record NZ_JBITDK010000029.1, read on the forward strand.
GCCGCAGGGGCCCTTCAGACACGAGGTGTAGGCATCCAGGTTCTTCGTCCCGATGGCTCCCACCAGAGGGCCGATGACCCCCTTCACCACCGCGTTCACGATGTTCGTGAATGCGGCGCCGATGACCACGGCGACCGCCAGGTCGACCACGTTGCCGCGCATCAGGAAGGCTTTGAAGCCCGCCAGGACGCTCTCCTTCTTCTTTTCGCTCACCACTGAGCCTTTCTTCACATCTGCCGAACACGGAGCCAACGGTTCCGAAAGCTACGGCAGTCCCTGCACGGCGTGTCCAATCGGCGCCCTCCTCAAGGTGACTTGACCGCGCATGTGTGCGAATCAACACAGCGTCACCGCCAGCCGTGCCACGGCACCGGCCCCCACGAGGGCCCGCGCGGTCTCCCGGGGAACGGACAGGACCACCAGCGCCCCGCCCTCCCCGGCTCCCTCCCCGGCTCCCGCCTCGGCGGCCGGCACGGAGGCGACCCGGGCCCCCGCGGCCACCACCCGGGGCGGTCCGGCGCGCTCCGCCGCGACCACGTCCACCCGGTCCCCGCTCCGCAGCAGCCGGACCGTCGCCGCGTCCGCGATGCGGACCGGCGCCGACACCATCCGCACCACCGCGGGCGGCGGCTCCGCCTTCGGCGGCGCGGGGCTCCGGGAGGCGCGGGCCTCCGCCCCGCCCACGGCCAGCGCCGCCGCGACGACGGCGAGCCCGGCCGCCCCCGCCCGCCGCCTGCGCCGCACGGCCCGGCGCAGACGGTCCCCGCCCCGCCCGACGCGCAGCGGCGGGAACGACGGAACCGTGTGCGCGGCGGGACACGGGGAAGCCGACCGGACCGAAGGGGCGGAAGGAGAGAAAGGGACGGAAGGAGTGGAAGGGGTGAAGGGAGAGGAAGGGACGGCGGGAGGAGTGAGCGGGGGAACGTTGCGAGACGCCTTGGACATGACGACCACCACCAGGCTGTGTGAGCTGCGAGGTCCGGACCCGGCGCCCGGACACCCCTCACGATCCGGCCTCGCGCCGCTCCCTGCCCGCGCCTGTGGACGATCCCCTGCTTGTGGACAACTCCGCCACCCACAGGGGTGACACGCCCCCCACCCGGGCCCGATCACGAGCCCCGGCCGAGCCCCGGCCGCCCGGCCGAGCCCCGGAGCAGCCCTACGGCAGCTCGATCCCCAGGTCCCAGCCGTCGTGGGCGTGCGTGCACAGGCAGGAACGGGACTCGGTGGGAGGCAGGGCGGCCACCGCGTCGAAGAGCACCTCGCGCAGCCGGGAGACGTTCTCGCCGAACACCTTCAGGACCTCGGTGTGGGAGACGCCCTCACCGGTCTCCGCGCCCGCGTCCAGGTCCGTGACCAGCGCCACCGAGGTGTAGCAGAGCCCCAGCTCGCGCGCGAGGACCGCCTCCGGGTGCCCGGTCATGCCGACCACCGACCAGCCGGCCGCCGCGTGCCAGCGCGACTCGGCGCGCGTGGAGAAGCGCGGCCCCTCGATGACCACCATGGTGCCGCCGTCCACCGGCTCCCACCGGCGCCCCCGGGCCGCCGCGAGCGTCACCTCGCGCCCCACCGGGCAGTACGGGTCGGCGAAGGTGGTGTGCACGACGTTCGGAACGCTGCCGCCCCCAGAGCCTCCGGCCTGGGAGGTACCCCCGGGAAGCGGCTCTCCGTCGAAGAAGGTCTGTGCGCGGGACTTCGTACGGTCCACCAGCTGGTCGGGGACGAGCAGGGTGCCCGGTCCGTACTCGGCGCGCAGTCCGCCGACCGCGCACGGGCCCAGCACCTGGCGGACGCCGACCGAGCGCAGGGCCCACAGGTTGGCCCGGTAGTTGATCCGGTGCGGGGGGACGGTGTGGCCGCGCCCGTGCCGGGGCAGGAAGGCCACCCGGCGGCCCGCCAGCTCACCCAGGTACAGGGAGTCGCTCGGGGGCCCGTACGGGGTTTCCACCTGGACCTCGGAGACGTCCTCCAGGAAGGAGTAGAAGCCCGAACCGCCGATGACACCGATCTCTGCGTTCACCATGGGCCACAGCCTAACCGGGCCCTCGGCGGGGCCACAGAGCCCTCGTGGGACGCCCGGGACACAAGGGACGCCCCCCCCGGGGCCCCCGGGCCCCCGCCCCCCGGCCCGCCCCCGCAGGCCACGCGCCCGGCGCCGGGCATGCGTGAGGCCCCGGCGTCCTTGCGGACGGCAGGGCCTCACGTGGAACGTGAACGGTCAGGCAGCCGAGGTGGAGCCGCTGCTCGACGCCGAGGCGCCCGAAGACGCGGTGGACGACGACGAGGACGCGGCCGGAGCGGCAGCCGTCGACGGCGTGGACGACGCCGGCTTCGAGGCGGGCGTGCTGCTCGACGAAGATCCGCGGCTGTCGTTCCGGTAGAAACCGGAGCCCTTGAAGACGATGCCGACGGCGGAGAACACCTTCTTCAGGCGTCCGCTGCAGTTCGGGCACACGGTCAGCGCGTCATCGGTGAACTTCTGCACGGCCTCAAGGCCCTCACCGCACTCGGTGCACTGGTACTGGTAGGTCGGCACGAATTTCCTCCTGGCACTCTGACTCAATGAGTGCTAACGACGCTCCATGGTGACGTATTCCGGCGGATCAGTCCACCGTCACCGGCATCCGGTGACCCAGACCACGCTCGTCCCCTTGGTTCCCAGCAGCCTCAGCAGCACCGTCCGCCCCACCCTGGGACGCGGAAGCAGGCGCCGGTCCGGCCGCCGGACCGGCCGCCGGACCGGCCGCCGGACCGGACGAGCCGACGACCCGGGTCCCGGCCTGCGTGGCCAGCTTCGCGCGCAGCGCCAGCAGGGTCACGAGCGCCAGCGCGGTGGCCGCCATGGGCACCAGGAAGCCGTACGAGGAACCGTGCGCGTCCGTCAGGCGCCCGGCCACGGTCACGGCGCCGGCCTGGCCGAAGGCGACCGCACCGGTGAGCCAGGTGAACGCCTCGGTGCGGGCGGTGGACGGGATCAGCTGCTCGACCATCGTGTAACCGGTGATCAGCGCGGGTGCGATGCACAGACCCACGACCAGGCCCAGCGCGCCGAGCAGGGCCGCGGAGTCCGCCGCCCACAGCACGGACGCGGCGGCGGTGAGGCCGACGTACCCGAGGACCAGGCGGCGGCGCGGGCTGACCTTCCAGGCGATGGCGCCGCAGACGATGCCCGCGATCATGTTGCCCGCCGCGAAGATCCCGTAGAGCAGGCCGTTGGCGCCCGGGTTGCCGATCTCGTTCGAGAAGGCGGCCAGCGAGACCTGCATGCCGCCGAAGACGGCGCCGATGCCGACGAAGGCGACGATCAGGACGCGCAGCCCGGGGGAGGAGAGCGCGGAGGCGTGCTTGGCGCCGTCCGCGAGACGCGGGACGGGCTTGGGCTGGGAGCCGCGCTGCGCGGCGAAGAAGAGACCGCCGACGAGGGTCAGCGCCGCCTCGGCGATCAGACCGGCCGCCGGGTGGACCCCGGCGCACAGCGCGGTGGCGAGCACCGGGCCGACGACGAAGGTGAACTCGTCGGTGACCGACTCGAAGGCGGCGGCCGTCGGCAGCAGCGGCGAGCCTTCGAGCTTGGCCGCCCAGCGGGCCCGGACCATGGGACCGATCTGCGGGACGGAGGCGCCGGCGGGGACGGCTGCCAGCGCGAGCGCCCACAGCGGGGCGCCGAGCAGGGCGAGCGCGGTCAGGGCGCTGACCGCGGCGGTGTGCGCGAGGACCCCGGGGAGCAGGACGGCGCTCTGGCCGAAGCGGTCGGCGAGCTTGCCCATCTGCGGGGCGAACAGTGCCATGGAGACACCGGTGACGGCGGCGACGATGCCCGCGTCCCCGTAGGAGCCGGTGGTGTGCTGGACGAGCAGCACGATGCCGATCGTCAGCATCGCGAAGGGCTGCCGGGCGGCGAAGCCGGGGAGCAGGAAACCGAGGGCGCCGGGTGTGCGCAGGAGCTGTCCGTAGCCGGGGCGGGCGGACGTGTCGGTCGTGACCGCGGATGTCACGGCCTGGCCTTTCCGCTGCCTGGTAGAGCGCCCCCGTCTGCGAGGGCACACCGCCTCGGGGCGGCCGTACCCGTACCTGTGGGAGCTCCGAGAGCTGTCCTCTTGCGCAGAACCGAGTGATACCTGGGCGCCCACTGCGGGAGGGTGCCACGGCCGCTTTGCGGTCGCGCCAGCTCTGCGTCAGACAGAGTTGGTTCGATGTGGTGTGCCTTTTATCGTACAGGGACGTGTGGGAGCACGCCCTGTGATTGCGACGACAGGCCCGGCCCTCACCTGCGATTGACGGGCCCTGCGGGTGTAGGGGCCGTGAGAACCAGGGGGCAGCGGGCCTGCGGCAAGGAAAGCGGGCCCGCGGCGGGGAAACTGCGGGAAGGAACGCCGTCCGGCGGGCGGAGTCCGTCAGAAACGTTTCCCCGGCCCCGGCCCCGGCCCCGGCCCCGGCCCCGGACCCGGCCCCGGTTCCGGACCCGCACCGGTTCCGGCCCGCGCCCCCGCCCGCCCCTCAGACCGCCCCGGCCGTGCCCGTGACGGACGTGCCCGCCCCGGACCCGCCCGTCACGGGCGCCGGGCCGGTTCGCCGCCCGTGCCGAGCCAGCCCGCCAGCTTGCCGCCGCGGGCCACCGCGCGCAGCCGGGCCTCGGCCGCGTCCCGTACCGGGTCGGTGGCCACCACCAGCAGCTCGTCCCCGCGCCGCAGCACGGTCGACGGCATCGGGACGAAGCTCTTCGCGTCCCGGACCACCAGCGTGACCGAGGCCCCGGCGGGCAGCCGCAGCTCGCTCACCTCGACGCCGTGCATCCGTGAGGCCGGCGGGATGGCGAGGGAGAGCAGGTGCCCGCGCAGCTTCTCCAGCGGCGCCGACTCGATGCCGAGGTCGGAGGCGGCCTCCGCCTGGTTCCCGAGCTTCAGCTTGCGCGCCAGCCACGGCAGCGTCGGCCCCTGCACCAGGGTGTAGACGACGACGAGGACGAAGACGATGTTGAAGACCCGTTCACTGCCCTCGATCCCGGACACCATCGGGATGGTCGCCAGGATGATGGGCACGGCGCCGCGCAGCCCGGCCCAGGACATCAGGACCTGCTCCTGCCAGGGAATCCGGAACGGCAGCAGGCTGACGAAGACCTCCAGGGGCCGCGCCACCATCGTGAGCACCAGCCCGATGATCACCGCGGGCCAGAAGTCGTTGACCAGCTCGTGCGGGGTGACCAGCAGCCCCAGCAGCACGAACATGCCGATCTGGGCGATCCAGCCCAGCCCGTCCGCGAACCCGCGGGTGGCGGGCCAGTGCGGGAGCTTCGCGTTGCCGAGCACCATGGCCGCCAGGTAGACGGCGAGGAAGCCGGAGCCGTGCGCCATCGCGCCCGCCGCGTACGCGGCCACGGCGATGGCCATCACGGCGATCGGGTAGAGGCCGGAGGCGGGCAGGGCCACGTGCCGCAGGCCGTACGCGCCCACGAAGCCGACTGTCAGGCCGATCGCGACGCCGATCGCCAGCTCCAGGGCTATCTTCCCGAGCAGGACGTACCACTGGTCCACGGGGCCGACGGTGGCGAAGGCCACCACCAGGATGACCACCGGGGCGTCGTTGAAGCCCGACTCGGCCTCCAGCACGCCCGTGATCCGGGAGGGCAGCGGCACCTTGCGCAGGACGGAGAAGACGGCCGCCGCGTCGGTCGAGGAGACGACCGCGCCGATCAGCAGGGCCTGGCGCCACTCCAGTCCGACCAGGTAGTGGGCCGCGGCGGCCGTCACCCCGACGCTGATCGCGACGCCGACGAGGGAGAGCACGATCGCGGCCGGCAGGGCCGGTTTGATCTCTTTCCACTTCGTGCCCAGCCCGCCCTCGGCGAGGATGACGACCAGTGCGGCATAGCCGATGACCTGTGTCAGCTCGGCATTGTCGAAGACGACGTTGCCGATGCCGTCCTGGCCTATCGCGATACCTATGCCGAGGTAGATGAGCAGGCTGGGGAGACCGCTGCGCGAAGAGATGCGTACCGCCGCCACGGCGACGAGCAGCACGAGCGAGCAGACCAGCAGAAGCTCATTGAGCGTGTGGACAGTCAGCGGGCGGCCCTTTCCTCGAAGCCACCCGAAGGATCGTTCCCCGGAGCGGCAGGTGCGGCAAGTACTTCGTTACCTTACCTAATCTTTGACGCTTTCTTGACGCGATACCTCCCTTGTGAAACCCCCGTTCGGCCTTGTCCCGCGCAGCCGGACCCCTGGCGGATCACCGGGGACGGTCCTGCGCCTATGGTTGCTTCCAGCACTCCCAGGACCACCCTGCCCCTCTAAGGACAGCGATGCCCGCCAACGAATCCGCTCCTTCCGCCAAGAAGAAGGGACGACGCGCCCGTCTGATCGTGCTCGTTCTGGTCCTGGCGCTCTTCGCGGGCCTCGGCTACGGGGCGTACTGGAGCGTGGACACCGTGCGTGCCTCGTTCCCCCGGACGACCGGCTCCCTCAAGGTGCCCGGCCTGACCGGGACCGTCGACGTCAAGCGCGACGCCCACGGCATTCCCCAGCTCTACGCCGACAACGACGACGACCTCTTCCGCGCGCAGGGCTTCGTCCACGCGCAGGACCGGTTCTGGGAGATGGACGTCCGCCGTCACATGACCTCCGGGCGGCTCTCGGAGATGTTCGGCCCCGGCCAGGTCGAGACCGACGCCTTCCTGCGCACGATGGGCTGGCGCCAGGTCGCCCAGGCGGAGTACGACACCAAGCTCTCGCCGGAGACGAAGAAGTACCTCCAGGCGTACGCCGACGGTGTCAACGCGTACCTGAAGGGGAAGTCCGGCAAGAGCCTCTCCGTCGAGCACGCGGCACTGAAGCTGACCGAGGGCTACCGGCCCGAGCCGTGGTCGCCCGTGGACTCGGTGGCCTGGCTCAAGGCGATGGCCTGGGACCTGCGCGGCAACATGCAGTCCGAGATCGACCGCGCCCTGATGGCCAACGGGCTCACCCAGGCGCAGATCGACGAGCTGTACCCGCCGTACCCCTTCGACCGGAACAAGCCGGTCGTCGAGGGCGGCAAGGTCGACGGCGGCAAGTACCTCCCCCAGGGCGCCACCGGCAACGCGGCCACCACCACCGGAAACACCACCGGTAACGCGGCCACCACCGGAAACACCACCACCGGCTCTCAGACCTCCGTCCCGCAGGCGTCCACCGCACCGGCGAACGGCCTCGCCGGCAACGCCACCGCCCAGGGCGCCACCGTCGGCCTGCGCACCCAGCTGACCGCCCTCGCGAAGACCCTCGACCAGGTCCCCGCGATCCTCGGCCCCAACGGCAGCGGCATCGGCTCGAACTCCTGGGTCGTCTCGGGCAAGTACACGACCACCGGCAAGCCGCTGCTCGCGAACGACCCGCACCTCTCCCCGCAGCTCCCCTCGGTCTGGTACCAGATGGGCCTGCACTGCCGCACCGTCTCGGCCCAGTGCCAGTACGACGTCTCCGGCTTCACCTTCTCCGGCATGCCCGGCGTGGTCATCGGCCACAACGCCGACATCGCCTGGGGCATGACCAACCTCGGCGCCGACGTCACCGACCTCTACCTCCAGCAGGTCAGGCCCGAGGGGTACGTCTACGACAACAAGGTGCTCCCCTTCACCACCCGTGAAGAGGTGATCAAGGTCGCGGGCGGCACCGAGAAGAAGATCACCGTCCGCACCACCAACAACGGCCCGCTGCTCTCCGACCGCAGCGACGAGCTCGCCGCGGTCGGCTCCCGCGCCCCCGTGGCCCCCTCCGCCCCCGACCGCGGCGACGGCTACGCCGTCTCCCTGCGCTGGACCGCGCTGGACCCCGGCAAGTCGATGGACGCGGTGTTCAAGATCAACCGGGCCAAGGACTTCGCCTCCTTCCGCGCCGCCGCCGCCGACTTCGAGGTCCCGTCGCAGAACCTGATCTACGCCGACAACAAGGGCCCCTCCGGCAACATCGGCTACCAGGCGCCGGGCCGCATCCCGGTCCGCGGCGCCGGTGACGGCCGGATGCCCGCGCCCGGCTGGGACTCCAAGTACGCGTGGAAGGGCGGCCGGGACGGCGCCACGGGCTACATCCCGCAGAACGAGATGCCGTACGACCTGAACCCGGCGCGCGGCTACATCGTCACCGCCAACCAGGCCGTCGCCGAGGGCGGGACCGGCGCGGGCAAGTACCCGCACCTGCTCACCACCGACTGGGGCTACGGCGCCCGCAGCCAGCGGATCAACGACCTCATCGAGGCGAAGATCAAGGACAGCGGCAAGATCTCGACCGACGACATGCGCACCATGCAGATGGACAACAGCAGCGAGATCGCCGCGCTGCTCACCCCGATGCTGGCCAAGATCCCGGTCTCGGACCCGGACGTGCGGTCCGCGCAGAAGCTGCTGGAGGGCTGGAACTACACCCAGGAGCCCGACTCGGCCGCCGCCGCCTACTTCAACGCGGTCTGGCGCAACGTCCTCAAGCTCGCCTTCGGCGACAAGATGCCCAAGGAGCTGCGGGTCGAGGGCAGCTGCGTGAACGTCCGCGACGACAGCAGCGGCCCCGTCGACGACCTCGCCGAGATGGTCCGCGAGTGCGGTACGCGCGGCCCCGACTCGGCGCAGCCGGACGGCGGTGACCGCTGGTTCGAGGTGGTCCGCCGCCTGGTCAAGGACGAGAAGTCGGCGTGGTGGCAGTCGCCCGCCGTCCGTCTCGACAAGGCGACCACCACCCGCGACGAGCTCTTCGCGCGGGCCATGAAGGACGCACGCTGGGAGCTGACGGCGAAGCTCGGCAAGGACCAGTCCACCTGGAGCTGGGGCCGGCTGCACCAGCTGAACCTGAAGAACCAGACGATGGGCACCGAGGGCCCCGGCGCCCTGCGCCGGCTCCTCAACCGCGGCCCCTGGAACCTGGGCGGCGGCGAGGCCACCGTCAACGCGACCGGCTGGAACGCCTCCAGCGGGTACGAGGTCACCTGGGTGCCGTCGATGCGGATGGTCGTGAACCTCAACGACCTGGACAAGTCGCGCTGGATCAACCTGACGGGCGCCTCGGGTCACACCTACAACAGTCACTACACCGACCAGACGACGATGTGGGCCAAGGGCGAGCTGCTGGAGTGGCCCTTCGGCAAGGAGGCCGTCGACAAGGCCACCGTCGACACCCTGGTCCTCAAGCCCGCGGACGCCTCCTAGGAGCAAGGCTTCACACGCCGAAGCGGCGCACCCCCGACGGGGTGGCGACCGCCCGGACGGGGTGGTCGTGCGGTTCCTCCGGGACCCGCGCGACCACCTCGTCGTCGTAGAGGAGCACGACCAGCGCGGGGTGCGCCCCGGCCCGCTCCAGCCGGGCCAGGACCCGGTCGTAGGAGCCGCCGCCGCGGCCCAGGCGCATCCCGCGCGCGTCCACCGCGAGCCCCGGCAGCAGGACGGCCCCGGCCGTGGTCACCGCGTCCGGCCCCAGCGCCGGGCCGGTCGGCTCCAGCAGCCGCATCCGCCCCGGCCGGCCGGCCGGGGCGAGGCTCGCGGGGCCCTCGTACAGGGCCCAGTCGAGGTCGTCGTCGGGCAGCAGCAGGGGCAGCAGCACCCGCTTCCCGGCCGCGCGCAGGGCGTCGAGCAGCTCGCGGGTGCCGGGTTCGGTGCCGACGGAGACGTACGCCGCGACCGTGGCCGCGCCGGCCAGTTCGGGCAGGGCGGCGGCGCGGACGGCGAGGGCGGTGGCCGCGGCGCGGCAGGCTTCGGGGGACAGGGCGCGGCGGGCCGCGAGACGTTCGCGGCGCAGCGCGGTCTTGGCGGACGGGACCGGCGGGTTCTCTTGGTTCTCTGCCATGGCGGACTCAAATATCCTTGAGAATTGGGACATAGTGATATCTATCTACCGAATTCCGACCGGATTCCCGGCTGAGGCTCATTCGAACCCACTATCGTTCTGTCCATGACTATGTTGCACCCCGTGATCAAGAAGGCCGTCATCCCGGCCGCGGGCCTCGGTACTCGCTTCCTCCCGGCGACCAAGGCGACCCCCAAGGAGATGCTCCCGGTCGTCGACAAGCCGGCCATCCAGTACGTGGTGGAGGAGGCGGTCTCGGCCGGACTGGACGACGTCCTGATGATCACGGGCCGCAACAAGCGCGCCCTTGAGGACCACTTCGACCGCAACTACGAGCTGGAGTCGGCCCTCATCGCCAAGGGCGACGACGACCGGCTGAAGAAGGTCCAGGAGTCCAGCGACCTCGCCACCATGCACTACGTCCGCCAGGGCGACCCGCGCGGACTCGGCCACGCCGTGCTCTGCGCCGAACCGCACGTCGGCCGCGAGGCGTTCGCCGTCCTCCTCGGCGACGACCTGATCGACCCGCGCGACCCGCTGCTGCGGCAGATGGCCGAGATCCACCAGCGCACCGGCGGCACCGTGATCGCGCTGATGGAGGTGGACCCCTCCAGCGTCCACCTCTACGGCTGCGCCGCCGTCGAGCCCACCGACGAGGAGGGCGTCGTCCGGATCACCGGCCTCATCGAGAAGCCGGAACCCGAGGACGCCCCCAGCAACTACGCGGTCATCGGCCGTTACATCCTCAACCCGGCGGTCTTCGACATACTGCGGGAGACCGAGCCGGGCCGCGGCGGGGAGATCCAGCTCACCGACGCCCTGCAGAAGCTGGCCGCCGACGAGACCATCGGCGGCCCGGTGCACGGCGTGGTCTTCCGGGGCCGCCGCTACGACACCGGGGACCGCGGGGACTACCTGCGGGCCATCGTCCGCCTCGCGTGCGAGCGTGAGGACCTCGGCCCGGAGTTCCGCACCTGGCTTCAGCGTTACGTCACGGAGGAGATGTAGCACCTTGAGCAACCCCGCACCGCAGGACACCGACCCGCGCCACCGCCTGTGGTCGGTGGACGAGCACCTCGCGGACATCCTCACCACCGTCCGGCCGCTGGAGCCCATCGAGCTCCAGCTGCTCGACGCCCAGGGCTGCGTCCTGGTCGAGGACGTCACCGTGCCCGTCGCCCTCCCGCCCTTCGACAACAGCTCCATGGACGGCTACGCCGTCCGCACGGCCGACGTCCAGGGTGCGAGCGAGGAGTTCCCCGCGGTGCTGACGGTCGTCGGGGACGTCGTGGCGGGCAGCGGGGAGCTGCCCGCCGTGGGCCCCGGCCAGGCCGCCCGCATCATGACCGGCGCCCCGCTGCCCCCCGGCGCGGAAGCCGTCGTCCCCGTCGAGTGGACGGACGGCGGCGCCGGCGGCGGCGCCGTCACCACCATGACCCCGGCCAGTGCCGCCCCCCAGGGCGCCCGCGGCGAGGTCCGGGTCCACCGCCCCGCCGCGGACCGCGCGCACGTCCGCGCGCGCGGCAGCGACGTCCGGGCGGGCGACCTCGCACTGGCCGCCGGGACCCTGCTGGGCCCGCCGCAGATCGCCCTGCTGGCCGCCATCGGCCGCGGCACCGTCCGGGTCCGCCCGCGCCCGCGCGTCGTGGTCCTGTCCACCGGCAGCGAGCTGGTCCAGCCCGGCGAGGCGCTGACCGCCGGCAGGATCTACGACTCCAACAGCTTCGCGCTGGCCGCCGCCGCCCGGGACGCCGGGGCCATCGCCTACCGCGTCGGCGCCGTCGCCGACGACGCCGAGACCCTGCGCTCCACCATCGAGGACCAGCTGATCCGGGCCGACCTGCTGGTCACCACGGGCGGCGTCAGCGTCGGCGCCTACGACGTGGTCAAGGAGGCCCTCACCGCCGTCGCCGTCGGGTCCGGCGACAAGGACGGCGACGTGGACGGCACCCGGGTCGACTTCCGCCGCCTGGCCATGCAGCCCGGCAAGCCGCAGGGCTTCGGCACCGTCGGCCCCGACCACACCCCCCTGCTGGCCCTGCCCGGCAACCCGGTCTCCTCCTACGTCTCCTTCGAACTGTTCGTGCGCCCCGCGATCCGCGCCCTGCGGGGACTGCCCGACGTCAGCCGTCCCGTGGTGCGGGCGGAGCTGCGGGCGGACCGGGCGCTCGGCTCCCCGGCCGGGCGCCGCCAGTTCCTGCGCGGGAAGTACGACGCGGACAGCGGCACGGTCGCCCCGGTCGGCGGATCGGGCTCGCACCTGATCGCCGCCCTGGCCCACGCCGACTCGCTGATGGTCGTCCCGGAGGACGTCACCTCCGTGGAGCCGGGGACCGTACTGGACGTGATCCTGCTCGGCTGAGGCCGGTCCGCTGCCGGTAGCGTGGTGCCCCACACAGGCCCCGCGCGGGCCCGGACGGAAGCGGCACGCAGAGTATGAGTACGCAGAGCAGGCTGACGCACATCGACGAGGCCGGCGCGGCCCGGATGGTCGACGTCTCGGAGAAGGCCGTCACCACCCGCACCGCGCGGGCCAGCGGACGCGTCCTGGTCTCCGCCCGGGTGGTCGAACTCCTGCGCGGCGAGGGCGTCCCCAAGGGCGACGCCCTCGCCACCGCGCGGATCGCCGGGATCATGGGCGCCAAGCGGACCCCGGACCTGATCCCGCTCTGCCACCCGCTGGCCCTCTCGGGCGTGACGGTGGACCTGACGGTCTCCGACGACGCCGTCGAGATCCTCGCCACCGTCCGGACGGCCGACCGCACGGGCGTCGAGATGGAGGCGCTGACCGCCGTCACGGTCGCCGCGCTCACCGTGGTCGACATGGTCAAGGCCGTCGACAAGGCCGCGGTCATCACGGACGTCCGGGTGGAGGAGAAGACCGGCGGCCGGTCCGGCGACTGGACGCGCGCGTGAGCGCCCCGGAGCCGCCCGAGGCCGCCGGCCCGCACGACGCCGGCCCCCGGGGCGCGGGTCCCCACGGCGGCGGCCCCCGCACCGGCGGCCCCGGGCAGCTCCCGGCGGCCGGTGAGGCATGGGCCCCCGGCCCGCCCGCCACCCCGGCGCCGGTGCCGCGCGCCCTGGTGGTCACCGCCTCCGGCCGGGCCTCCCGGGGCGTGTACGCGGACCGGGGCGGCCCGCTGCTCGCCGAAGGGCTGCGCGGCCTCGGCTTCGCGGTGGACGGCCCCCGGGTCGTCCCGGACGGCGACCCCGTCGAGCAGGCGCTGCGCGAGGGCGTGGCCGCCGGGTACGACGTCATCCTCACCACCGGCGGCACCGGCATCTCCCCGACCGACCGCACCCCGGACGCCACCGCGCGGGTGCTGGACTACGAGATCCCGGGCATCCCGCAGGCCATCCGCGCCGAGGGCCTGGCCACGGTGGCGACCGCGGCCCTCTCCCGGGGCCTGGCCGGCGTGGCCGGACACACCCTGATCGTGAACCTGCCCGGCTCCACGGGCGGGGTCCGCGACGGCATGACGGTCCTCTCCCGCCTCCTGCCGCACGCCGTGGACCAGCTCCGGGGCGGGGACCACCCCGGAGCCGCGGGCGTCCCCGGGAGCCCGAGCTGAACGGACCCTCCTGGCCGGCGGTGCTGACGGACGGCGACGTCACGCTCCGGCCCATCAAACTGCGGGACCAGCGCGCCTGGCGCGAGGTCAACCGCCGCAACCGCGACTGGCTCAGGCCCTGGGAGGCCACGATCCCGCCGCCCGCGCCGTGGGGCCCGGCGGCCTCGCGGCCGACGTACCGCCAGATGGTCCGCCACCTGCGGGCGGAGGCGAACGCGGGCCGGATGCTCCCCTTCGTCATCGAGTACCGGGGCCGGCTGGTCGGCCAGCTCACCGTCGCCGGGATCACCTGGGGCTCGATGTGCGCGGGCCACGTCGGCTACTGGGTCGACCGCGAGGTGGCCGGCCGGGGCGTGATGCCCACGGCGGTCGCCCTGGCCGTGGACCACTGCTTCGCCAAGGTCGGCCTGCACCGGATCGAGGTCTGCATCCGCCCGGAGAACCTTCCGAGCCGCCGGGTGGTGGAGAAGCTCGGCCTGCGCGAGGAGGGGCTGCGCCCCCGCTACCTGCACATCGACGGTGCCTGGCGGGACCACCTCGTCTACGCGCTCACGCCGGAGGAGGTCCCGGGGGGACTGCTGAGCCGCTGGCACGGCGTCCACCGCCCGCAGACCCCGCCGCAATAGAAAGCGAATAGATGTTCGAATTCAAGGGTGCGGCAACCGATTCGTCCATCAGTTGATCCGAAGAATCACAAAAAAAGTCCGTGATATCAGCGAGAACGCGCGACACACCGGCTCAATTGGCGGATTCGTCCACCCGCACCCCTCTACGGTGTGAGGTGTGAGCAGCAGCGGCCTCATCTACGCAGTCATTGTGGGGGCCTGGGCCGCCTACTTGGTGCCCATGTGGCTCCGGAGGCAGGACGAGCTGAACGAGGCCCGTCCGACGGAACGCTTCTCCACTGCCATCCGGCTGCTTTCCGGCCGGGCGGGAATGGAGCGCCGTTACGCCAAGGGACTGCGTGAACGCGGTGACGAGGAGGCGGGGCCACAGCCCCACGCCGACCCGGACGTCACGACCGAAACGGTGAATTCCGTGGACGCCGACGTCCGGGCCTCTGTCATGCCCCCGACCAGGTCGGAGCCGAGAGAGGCCGCCGCCGGACGGGAGCGGCGCGCGGAGCGGGCCCGCCGCGAACAGCGGCTCCAGGTCCTCGCCCGCCGCCGCCGCACCACCGCGCTCCTCTTCCTGGTCTTCACGCTCGGCGCCGTCGTCGCGGCCGTCGGCGGGCTGCGCTACCTGTGGGCCCCCGCCGTACCGGCCCTCCTGCTCAGCGGCTACATCGTCCACCTGCGGGTCCAGGAGCGGCGCCGCTACGAGTTCACCATGGACCGGCGGCGCGCCGAGGCCGCCGCCCGGCACCTGCGCGAGAACCGCCCGCGCCGCCGTGAGCCGGAGGCCGCCGCGTCCGCCGAACCGGACCCCGCCCCACCGGTCTCCCCGCAGGAGGCCGGACGGCGCGCCCTGGTCGAGCAGACCGACCACGCCGAGTGGGTGGACCAGCAGCGCGAACGTGAACGCGGCCCCGCCCGGGGCGAGAGCTGGGAGCCCGTGCCGGTCCCGCTGCCGACGTACGTGACGGCCCCGGTCGCCCCCCGCGCCACCGGCCCCGTGACCCCGGACGCCTGGAGCGCGGACCGCTCCAGCACCGCCGAACCGACCAACCCGCGCCTGCGCGCCCAGCCAGGGGCCCCCGCCCCGGACCTGAAGTCCCGCACCGCCCCGCGCACCCGTGGCCGCGACCTCGGACGCACCCCGCTCTTCGACCAGTACGAGGGCGACGACCGCCCCCGCGCGGCCAACGAGTAAGCGGTGACCTGCGAGTACCCTCCAGGCCACCGGTTTTGGAGCACTCGCGCCGGGATGCTAATGTTTCACACGTCGCAAGGGCCTGTGGCGCAGTCTGGTAGCGCACCTCGTTCGCATCGAGGGGGTCTGGGGTTCAAATCCCCACAGGTCCACAGACGACAGTTCTTGAGTAGCTCTCAAGGATCGTCACGAGATCCCGTTCAGCCGAAAGGCTGGGCGGGATTTCGGCGTTTGTGGGGTGTGCCCGAATGCGGGGCGGGTCATGGGCGGTGGGCGCGGGGGCGGGTGTCCTGTCGTGTGCGCTCCTTTCGGCGAGGCTGAAGAAGCCCTGGTCGAACGCGTCCGGGCGGGCGAATTCTCCGGCCTCCACTTCGCCGAGTCCACGAACGGTCATGGTGTGTGTTCCGCAGCGCACCGCTGAGGCCCGGCGGCATCCCGTGAGGCGGGGGCGTGGCCAGAATGGGGCCATGGTGAGCAGTGGTGAAGGTGATGCGGCGACGGTGGGGGCCTGGGCGGCGTTGGGTGGGGTGGTGGGGGTGGCCGGGCGGGTCGGGTACCGGGGGGCGAGCGGGCTCGGGGACGGGCCGTTGCCGGTGCGGGAACTGGCGCGGGCGACGGTCGGGGTGTGCGCCCTGGCCGCCGCGGAACTGGCCGCCGTACGGGCGGGTGGCGGGGCGTCGGAGGTGACTCCGCTCGTGGTGGACGAGTCCGCGGTGGCCACGGCCTTCGTCAGCGAACGCCACCTGCGGGTACGGGGGCGCGCGCCGGTGGGCTTCGCGCCGCTGTCCGGGTTCTGGCGGACGGCGGACGGGTGGGTGCGCACGCACGCGAACTATCCGCACCACCAGGACGCGCTGGTGCGGGCGTTGGGCGGTGCGCGGACCCCGGAGGCGGTACGGGCCGAGCTGGCCGGACGCGGGGCCGTCGAGGTCCAGGAACAGGTGTACGGGGAGGGCGGGCTGGCCGTCGCGGTGGCCCGGGAGTACGGGGCGCCGCAGCCGCTGGTGGAGACCGTACGGGTCCCCGGCGGGCCGGGGCGCCGGCTCGGGCGGGCGCCGCGGGGGCTGCCCGCCGCCGGGGTGCGGGTGCTGGACCTGACCCGGGTCATCGCCGGGCCCGTCGCGACCCGGACGCTCGGGGCGCTGGGCGCGGACGTGCTGCGGATCGACCCGCCGGGGCTGCCGGAGGCGGCCGACGCGTACGCGGACACCGGCTTCGGGAAGCGGTCGGCGCTGCTGGACCTCGGGAACGCGCCGGACCGGGCCGTCTTCGAGGAACTGCTCGCCGGGGCGGACGTGGTGGTGACGGCCTACCGGCCGGGGGCCCTGGAGCGGTACGGGCTCGGGGCGCGGGAGCTGCTGGAGCGGCGGCCGGGGCTGGTCGTCGCGGAGCTGTGCGCGTGGGGGCGGACCGGGCCGTGGGCGGGGCGGCGGGGCTTCGACTCGCTGGTGCAGGCGGGGTACGGCCTGGCGGCGCGGTGCGGGTCCGGCGGCCGGCCGGGGGCGCTGCCCGCGCAGGCGCTGGACCACGGGACGGGGTACCTGGT
Organism: Streptomyces sp. NPDC051567; assembly: GCF_044454165.1. Lineage (NCBI taxonomy): Bacteria > Bacillati > Actinomycetota > Actinomycetes > Kitasatosporales > Streptomycetaceae > Streptomyces > Streptomyces sp. NPDC051567. Next base: position 77,387 of record NZ_JBITDK010000029.1, read on the forward strand.
GGCGGCCGGGGTGCTGCGGGGTCTCGCCGAAGCCGCCGAAGGGGGTGGCCGCGTACTCCGGTTCTCCCTGGCGGGCACGGCGTCCTGGCTGGTCAGGGAGGTGCCGGGGGCCGGTCCCGCGGTGCCCGGGTACACGCCGGAGCCCTGGCTGCGGGAGGTCGCGGACTCCGGGTACGGGCCGCTGCGGTACGCCGCGCCGCCGCTGCCCTTCGGCGGGTGGGAGCGGGGGCCGTCCCGGTGGGGGACGGACGCCCCCGTCTGGTGGGCGGGGTAGGGCCCCGGACCGGGGCTCCGGGCGCGGGGCCGGGGGCGGCGGTCAGGGGTGGAGGGGCTTGGCCATGCAGCGGCTGGAGTCGTGGAAGCGGTAGTAGCCGAACTTGGGGACCATCGTGTAGCCCGAGGAGAAGTAGAGGGCGATGGCCTCCGGCTGCTGGTCGCCCGTTTCGAGGGTCATCCGCAGCCGGCCCGCCGCGCGGGCGCCGTCCTCCAGCTCCGCCAGGATGCGGCGGGCCAGGCCGAGGCCGCGGGCCTGCGGGACGACGTACATGCGCTTCAGTTCGGCGTCGCCGTTCTCGTAGCCCTCGTCGTTCTTCTCCTGGCCGCGCCAGCCGCCGCTGGCGACCGGGGTGCCGGAGGCGTCGTAGGCCAGGAGGTAGAGGCCGTTCGGCGGGGTGAACATCCCCGGAGCGAGGTAGGTGGCGTCGCCCTCGCCCTCGCTCTGGTAGCGCGCCCGGTATTCGGCCTGGACCTGGCTGTCCAGTTCGACCGCGTCCGGGTGGTCGTACGGTGTGCTGCGGAGCTGTATCCCGTGAGGCATTCGAACATCGTACGGAACCCTCCCGCTCCCCTCCCGCTATGGTGCTGTGATGCTCACTGTGACGTCCGTGAACGTGAATGGAATCCGCGCCGCCGCCAAGAAGGGGTTCGTGACCTGGCTGGACGGGTCCGGCGCCGATGTGGTGTGCCTGCAGGAGGTGCGGGCCGAGGAGGGCCAGATCCCGGCGGAGGCGCGCGCGCCCGAGGGCTGGCACACCGTCTTCGCCCCGGCCGCCGACAAGGGCCGGGCCGGGGTCGCGCTGTACACGCGCAGGGCTCCGGACCGGGTGCGGATCGGCTTCGGCAGCGAGGAGTTCGACTCCGCCGGGCGTTACGTCGAGGCGGACCTGCCCGGGGTGACCGTCGCCAGCCTCTACCTGCCCTCCGGGGAGGCCGGGACCGCGAAGCAGGACGAGAAGTACCGGTTCATGGGGGAGTTCCTGACCTACCTCGGGGAGCTCCGGGAGCGGGCCGCCGCGGACGGCCGCGAGGTCGTGGTCTGCGGTGACTGGAACATCTGCCACCAGGAGGCCGACCTCAAGAACTGGAAGACCAACCGGAAGAACGCCGGGTTCCTCCCCGAGGAGCGGGAGTGGCTGGGCGCGGTCTACGCGCAGACGGGCGCGGGCTACGTCGACGTCGTGCGCGGTCTGCACCCGGACGCGGAGGGCCCGTACTCCTGGTGGTCCTACCGCGGCCGGGCCTTCGACAACGACGCGGGCTGGCGCATCGACCTCCAGGTCGCGACCCCCGGGCTGGCCGCGAAGGCGGTGAAGGCGTTCACGGAGAAGGCCGCGAGCCACGAGGAGCGCTGGAGCGACCACGCGCCCGTGACCGTCGTCTACGCACTGGGTTCCTGAGCCGGGGCCCGGTTCCGGTCCCCGGCCGGGGCGGGGGAGGGCGGGCGCAGGCGGTTCATCGCCATCGTCAGCTCCGCCTCGACCACGCACGTGGCCAGCGGGCGCAGGCGGGGCAGGGCGTCCTCGTCCTGCGGGAGGTGGGTGGAGACCAGCTCCGTGAAGAGGGCCGCCAGGGCGTCCGCGTGCGCGCGGACGCGGCGGCCCGTCTCCAGGACGGCCGACAGCGGGACGCCCTCGCGGACCAGGGCCGAGGAGACGTCCAGCAGCCGCCGGCTGACGTGCACGATCTCGTCGCCGTCGGCGGCGAGGTAGCCCAGGTCGAGCGAGGCCGCCAGGTTCTCCGGGGTGACCTCGCCCGCGAAGTGGTCGGCCAGCGCCTCCGGGGTGAGCCGGACCGGGGTCTCCTGCGACCAGTCGATGCCGAGCAGTTCGCCGAGCTGGCCGACGTCCCGGCCGTTCTCGAAGGCGGCCGTCAGCTCGGCGATGCCGCCGAGGGTGTGGCCGCGCTCCAGCAGGGCGACGACGGTGCGCAGCCGGGCCAGGTGGTGGTCGTCGTACCAGGCGATCCGGCCCTCGCGGCGCGGCGGCGGGAGCAGTTTGCGCTCGCGGTAGAACCGCAGGGTGCGGACCGGGATTCCGGCGGCCTCGGCCAGTTCCTCCGTACGGTACTCACGCCCGGCACCCGGGCCGGCCTCCTGCCCGGCCCGGTGGACGGTTTTCCGTACGGCCCGGTGTGCGGCTCCCCGCGCGGTCTCCGCTCCCGTCGCCGCCCGCTCTTCCGGAGCTTCCCGCTCTGCTCGCTCTTCTTGCTCTTCTCGTTCTTCCTTCGCCACAGCGGAAGAGTAGAGCGTGAGGTCGGCCGCACCCGGGGCCGTACCGTCGGTAACTTTCCTTGGCGCGCCCCCTACCCATGGGTACGGGGCTGCTCTACCCTCCCGATGGTGCCAGTGGACGCTGGCAGCGTTGCGTGTGTGTGGCTGGGGACTGCGGAAGCGGAAACGGAAGGCGGCGGGGCATGGGCGGCAGGAACGGAACAGGCGCAACAGGCGCAACAGGCGCAACAGGCGCAACAGGCAGTACGGGCGGAACAGGCAGTACGGGCGGAACAGGCAGTACGGGCGGTACGGGCAGTGCCGGTGGTGTGAGCGCTGCGGGGGGTACGGGTGGTGCGGGCGCCCCGGAAGGGCCGGACGCCCCGGAAGGGCCGGACGGGCGCGGGCGGCGGGAGCACGTGCGGGTCGCGGTGATCGGGTCCGGGTTCGGCGGGCTGGGCGCCGCCGTCCGGCTGCGGCGCGAGGGGATCACCGACTTCGTCGTCCTGGAACGGGCCGGCTCGGTCGGCGGGACCTGGCGCGACAACGACTACCCCGGGTGCGCCTGCGACGTGCCCTCGCACCTCTACTCCTTCTCCTTCGCGCCCAACCCCGACTGGCCCCGGACCTTCTCGGGACAGCCGCACATCCGCGCGTACCTGGAGCACGTCGCCGACACCTTCGGGCTGCGCCCGCACCTGCGGCTCGACACCGAGCTGCGGATGGCGCGCTGGGACGAGCGGGAACTGCGCTGGGAGCTGGAGACCTCGGCGGGGGAGCTGACCGCCGACGTGGTGGTCTCCGCGACCGGGCCGCTCTCCGACCCGAAGACGCCCGAGATCCCCGGCCTCGCGCAGTTCCCCGGCAAGGTCTTCCACTCCGCGCGCTGGGACCACGGCTACGAGCTGCGCGGCAAACGCGTCGCCGTGATCGGCACCGGCGCCTCCGCCATCCAGATCGTGCCCGCCATCGCCCCCGAGGTGGAGCGCCTCACCCTCTTCCAGCGGACCCCGCCCTGGGTGATGCCGCGCACCGACCGGGCCATCGGTACGGCCGAACGCTGGCTCCACCGCAGGCTGCCCTTCACCGGGGCCGTGCGGCGCGGGCTGCTGTGGGGCATCCGGGAGCTCCAGGTCAGCGCGTTCACCAAGCGGCCGGACCAGCTCGGGCTGGTCGAATCGCTGGCCAGGGCCAACATGGCCCGCTCGATCAAGGACCCGGAGCTGCGGGCCAGGCTGACGCCCTCCTACCGGATCGGCTGCAAGCGCATCCTGCTGTCCAGCGCGTACTACCCGGCGCTGGCCCGGCCCGACGTGGATCTCGTCGCCTCCGGGCTGAAGGAGATCCGGGGCTCGGTCCTGGTCGCCGAGGACGGGACGGAGACCGAGGCCGACGCGATCGTCTTCGGCACCGGTTTCCACGTCACGGACATGCCGGTCGCCGACCGGGTGGTGGGGGTGGAGGGCCGGAGCCTCGCCGAGGAGTGGAAGGACGGGATGCGGTCGCTGCGCGGGGCGACGGCGGCGGGCTTCCCCAACTGGATGACGATCATCGGGCCCAACACCGCACTGGGGAACAGCTCGATGATCCTGATGATCGAGTCACAGCTGAACTACATGGCGGACTACCTGCGCCAGCTCGGCCTGCTGGGCGGGCGGGTCGCGCTGGCGGCCCGGCCCTCCGCGGTCAACGCGTGGAACCGGCGGGTGCAGGACCGGATGGAACGCACGGTGTGGAACACCGGCGGCTGCACCAGCTGGTACCTGGACGCGCGGGGCCGCAACACCACGGTCTGGCCCGGGACGACCGCGGAGTTCCGCAGGGAGACCCGGCACGTGGACCTCTCCGAGTACGAGGTCCTGCGCATCCGCGACGGCGAGCGGGAGCGGGACCGCGGGCGGGAGTCCGGGCGGGAGCACGGGCGGGTTCCGGAGCCCGCCGGGGCCGCCGCTGGGGGTCCGGCCGCTGCCGGGGACACGGCAGCCACCGCCGGGGAGGGGCGCGCGTGAGCCGGGCGGCGCACGTGACCAGCGGGCCGTACGCGCCCCCGGCCGCTCGGCGGGAGCTGACCGTCGTCTCCGCCGACGGGGCCCGGCTCCACGTCGAGGTGCACGGCGAGGAGGGGGCGCCCGCCGTGGTGCTGTCCCACGGCTGGACCTGCTCCACCGCGTTCTGGGCCGCGCAGATACGGGAGCTGGCCAGGGACCACCGGGTCATCGCCTACGACCAGCGCGGGCACGGGCGCAGCCCCGCCGCCCGCACCTGCACCACCACCGCCCTCGCCGACGACCTGGTGGCCGTCCTGGTGGCCACCCTCGGACCCGGTGAACGGGCGGTCGTCGCCGGGCACTCCATGGGCGGGATGGCGGTCATGGCCGCCGCCGGGCGCCCCGAGTTCGTCCGGCACGCCGCCGCCGCGCTGCTGTGCAGCACCGGCAGCTCCCGGCTGGTCGAGGAGGCCCGGGTCGTGCCGGTGCGGGCCGGACGCGTGCGGACCCGTGCGACCCGCGCGGTCCTCTGCACGCGGGCCCCGTTCGGGCCCGTCACCCCGCCGGCCCGGGCGCTGCTCAAGTACGCCACGATGAGCCCCGGCGCCGCGCCCGGCAAGGTCGAGGCGTGCGCCCGGATCGTGCACGCCTGCCCCACCGGAGTCCGGTACGCCTGGGCGCTGGTGCTGGCCGGGCTGGACCTGGACGCCGAACTGGCGCGGCTCACCCTGCCCACCGCCGTCCTCACCGGGACCGCCGACCGGCTCACCCCCCTCCCCCTGGCCCGCGCCCTCGCCGCCGGGCTGCCGCAGTGCGTCGGGCTGACCACGCTCACCGGGATGGGCCACATGATCCCGGTCGAGGCGCCCGAGGCGGTCACCGCCGCCGTGCGCGAGCTGACCGCGCTCTACCTCGGCCCGCCCGGACCCGAGGCGCCGCCCGGACCCGCCGGGGAGCCCGCCACCGCCGGGTCACCGCCTACCACCGGGACATCGCCTGACACCGGGACGGAGAAGACGCTGTGAGCGCGTGCAGGAGTCTGGAGGGGCAGGTCGCCGTCGTCACCGGGGCCGCCCGCGGGGTGGGTGAGCTGCTCGCCCGCAAACTGTCCGCGCGCGGGGCGAAGGTCGCGCTCGTGGGGCTGGAACCGGAGGCGCTCAAGGAGGTCTCCGAGCGGCTGCACACCGACAGCGGCCACTGGTTCGCGGACGTCACCGACCACGAGGCCATGGTCCGCGTCGCACGTGAGGTCCGGGAACGCTTCGGCCGGGTGGACCTCGTCGTCGCCAACGCGGGCGTGGCCTCCGGCGGGCCGTTCGCCGACTCCGACCCCGGGGCCTGGCGCCGGGTGATCGAGGTCAACCTGATCGGCGGGGCCGTCACCGCCCGCGCCTTCCTGCCCGCGCTGACGGAGAGCCGCGGCTACTTCCTCCAGATCGCCTCGCTCGCCGCGATCGTCCCGGCGCCGATGATGTCGGCGTACTGCGCGTCCAAGTCCGGTGTCGAGGCGTTCGCCCACTGCCTGCGCGCCGAGGTCGGGCACCAGGGCGTCGGGGTCGGGGTCGGCTACCTCTCCTGGACCGACACCGACATGGTGCGCGGCGCCGACCAGGACGAGGCCATGCGGGAGCTGCGCCGCCGGCTGCCGTGGCCCGCCAACCGCACCTACCCGCTCGGCCCGGCCGTCGACCGGATCGTCGAAGGCGTCGAGCGGCGCTCGCCGCACGTGTACGCGCAGTGGTGGCTGCGCGGCCTGCACGGTGTACGGGGGTACCTGCCCGGGATCGTCGGGGTGGTCGGGCAGCGCGAGATGCGGCGGTTCGCGCCACGGCTGGCCGGTATCCCCAAGGGGCTCGTGGGGGCCGGTGGGGCCGCCGACGAACAGGAGCGCACCCGCAGCCGCTGACCGGCGCACGGCCCGGCCGTCGCAGGGTCCGCCGCCGGTCCGCCGACCGGTGGTGACCGGGATGCGAGGGATGTCCGCCCGTGCAAGTCTGGTCGGGACCCCCTCCCCGAACACCCCTCCAGGAGTGCACACCATGGGCATCAAGGAGCAGTTCCAGGACAAGGCCCGGCGGCTCGCCGAGCAGGCCGAGGCACGGCAGGGCGGCGCCCGGGACACGGTCCCCGAGCGCGCGCCGCAGCAGCCGGAGCCGAAGGCTGCCGAGCGGCCGGACCGGGCCCGCGCCGCCTTCGACGAAGGCTTCGGCACGTAGGCCGACACCGGCAGGAGCACCGAGGGGGGGGGGGGGGGGGGGGGGGGGGGGGGGGGGGGGGGGCGCCGGGGCGGGGGGGGGGCCGGGGGGGGGGGGGGGGGGGGGGGGGGGGGGGGGGGGGGGCGGGGGCGGGGGGGGGGGGGGGGGGGGGGGGGGGGGGGGGGGGGGGGGGGGGGGGGGGTGCGGCGCGG
>NZ_JBITDK010000030.1:0-82575 GCF_044454165.1 Streptomyces sp. NPDC051567
ACGCCAGGCCCCACAAAAACCCCCCCCCCCCCCCCCCGGCGGGGGGGCCGCGGCGGGCCCCCCCCCCCCCCCACCACACCCCCCCCCCCCCCCCCCCCCCCCCCCACCCCCCCCGGGGGGGGGGGGCGCCCGCCCCCGCCCCCCCCCCCCCCCCCCCCCCCCCCCCCCCCCCCCCCGCCACTAGGGTGCGGGCATGCTGCACCTGCGGATCATCACCCCCGGCCACCTCACCGAGGAGGTGGTCACGCTCGTCGAGAAGACGGTCGGCACCACCCACCTGGTCGTCCTGCCGGGCGCCGCCCGCGACCCGGCCGGTGACGTGGTCCTGTGCGACGTGGCCCGCGAGGCCGCCGACGACGTGCTCACCGGGCTGCGCGCCCTGAAGCTGGACGAGGTCGGCTCCATCTCCGTCGAGAACATCGACCTCTGCCTCTCCGCCTCCGCCGACCGGGCGGAGGCGGACGCCCCGGGCGAGGCGGCGGACGCGGTGATCTGGGAGCACCTGACCGAGGCGACCCACGAGGAGTCCACCCTCTCGGTCACCTACCTGGCCTTCCTCGCCCTCGCCACCATGATCGCGGCCTGCGGTGTGGTGCTGGACAACGCGATCCTGATCGTGGGGGCGATGGCGGTCGGCCCGGAGTTCGGCCCGATCGCCGGGTTCTGCACCGGCCTCGTCCAGCGCTCCGCGCGGCTGGCGGCGCGCTCCCTGACCGCCCTGCTGGTCGGCTTCGCCGTGGCGATGGTGGCCACCACCGGGTTCAGCCTGCTGATGGACGCCCTCGGCCAGTTCGACCGGGACATGCTGGAGAACCCGCGCCCCAACACCAGCTTCATCTGGCAGCCCGACCCGTTCTCCTTCATCGTGGCCGTGCTGGCCGGCGTGGCCGGGACGCTCTCCCTGACCTCCGCGAAGTCCGGGGCCCTGGTCGGCGTGGCCATCTCGGTGACCACCGTCCCGGCCGCGGCCAACGCCGCCGTGGCCCTCGGCTACGGGGAGTACGCCCAGATGTGGGGCTCCGCCGAACAGCTGCTGCTGAACCTCGGCGGGATCATGCTGGCCGGCACGCTGACCCTGCTGACCCAGAAACTGCTGTGGCGCACCCAGCAGAACCGGATGGTCCGGAAGCCGGGCGCGCCACAGAAGGAGAAGCGGACGGGGTGAGTGGACGGGGGTGAGCGGCTCGATCAGCCGAGCGCCGACTTCACGACGTCCGCGAGCCGGCCCGCCACCGCGCGGGCCTGCTCGATGTCGGCGGCCTCGACCATCACCCGTACGAGCGGCTCCGTGCCGGACGGACGGAGCAGCACCCGACCGGTCGCGCCCAGCTCGCGTTCGGCCTCGGTGACCGCCGCCGCCAGCTCGCCGGAGGTCGAGACCCGGGACCTGTCCACGTCGGGAACGTTGATCAGCACCTGCGGCAGCCGCCGCATGACGCCCGCCAGCTCCGCCAGGGACCGGCCCGTCGCCGCGACGCGCGCCGCCAGCAGCAGGCCGGTCAGCGTGCCGTCGCCCGTCGTCGCGTGGTCGAGGATGATCACGTGCCCGGACTGCTCGCCGCCGAGCGCGTAGCCGTTCTCCTTCATCGACTCCAGCACGTACCGGTCGCCGACCCCGGTCTGTACGACCGCGATGCCCTCGGCCTCCATGGCCAGCTTGAAGCCCAGGTTGGACATCACGGTGCCGACCACGGTGTTCTCGCGCAGCTGCCCGGCCTCGCGCATGGCCAGGGCCAGCACCGCGAGGATCTGGTCGCCGTCGATCTCCTCGCCCGCGCCGTCCACGGCCAGGCAGCGGTCCGCGTCCCCGTCGTGCGCGATGCCGAGGTCGGCGCCGTGCTCGATCACGGCCCGCTTGAGCAGGCCCAGGTGGGTGGAGCCGCAGCCGTCGTTGATGTTCAGGCCGTCCGGCTCGGCGCCGATCGTGACGATCTCCGCGCCGGCCCGGGCGAACGCCTCGGGCGAGACGTGGGACGCCGCGCCGTGCGCCTCGTCCAGGACGACCTTCAGGCCGTCGAGACGGTTGGGCAGGACCCCGATGAGGTGGGCGACGTACTTGTCGAAGCCCTCGTCGTAGTCGGAGATCCGGCCGACGCCGGAACCGGTGGGCCGGTCCCAGGGGGCGCCGGTGCGGTGCTCCTCGTAGACGGACTCGATCCGGTCCTCCAGGTCGTCGGCGAGCTTGTGGCCGCCGCGCGCGAAGAACTTGACGCCGTTGTCGGGCATGGCGTTGTGGCTGGCGGAGAGCATCACACCGAGGTCGGCGCCCAGCGCGCCGGTGAGATACGCCACCGCCGGAGTGGGCAGCACACCGACGCGCAGGACGTCCACGCCCGCGCTCGCGAGGCCCGCGACGACCGCGGCCTCAAGGAACTCGCCGGAGGCCCGGGGGTCCCGGCCCACCACGGCGGTCGCCCGGTGGCCCGTGAAGGAGCCCGCTTCGGCCAGTACATGGGCAGCCGCCACGGAGAGGCCGAGCGCGAGCTCCGCCGTCAGATCCGCGTTGGCGACACCGCGTACACCGTCCGTCCCGAAGAGTCGTCCCACTGTTGTCCTCCCGAGTTCACGCTTCGCTTGTGACCACTTGTGACAGATATTGCCGCTTATGGCGGTAAACGAACCGCCCCGACAGCACAGAGAGTGCTGCCGGGGCGGTTTCGTTGCAGAACAGCAGGCGCAGATTAACGCTTGCTGTACTGCGGAGCCTTACGGGCCTTCTTGAGACCGGCCTTCTTGCGCTCGACCGCACGGTCGTCGCGGGAGAGGAAGCCGGCCTTCTTCAGCGCCGGGCGGTTGTTGTCCACGTCCGCCTCGTTCAGCGCACGGGCCACACCGAGGCGCAGGGCGCCGGCCTGGCCGGACACGCCGCCACCCCCGATGCGGGCGACGACGTCGTAGCGGTTGTCCAGCTCAAGGAGCTTGAACGGCTCGTTGACTTCCTGCTGGTGCACCTTGTTGGGGAAGTAGTCCTCAAGGGTGCGACCGTTGATCTTCCACTTGCCGGTGCCCGGAACGATCCGGACGCGGGCGATGGCGTTCTTGCGACGGCCCAGGCCGGCGGCCGGCTGGGGGTCGCCGAAGCGGCCGGCAAGGGACTCGGAGGTGTAGTCGCCCTCGGCGACAACCTCGGTCTCGGTGGTGTACTCCTCGACGCCCTCGAACTCTTCGACGGGGGTCTCGGCGGTGGTCTCGGCCACGATGCTCCTCAGAATTTTCTACGTCTTAGGGGGTGGCCGGAACTACTGCGCGACCTGGGTGATCTCGAACGGCACCGGCTGCTGGGCAGCGTGGGGGTGCTGGTCGCCCGAGTAGACCTTCAGCTTCGAGAGCATCTGACGGCCCAGGGTGTTCTTGGGGAGCATGCCCTTGATGGCCTTCTCGACGGCCTTTTCCGGGTTGTTCGCCAGGAGGTCGTCGTAACGGACCGAACGCAGACCACCCGGGTAGCCCGAGTGGCGGTACGCCATCTTCTGCGTCGCCTTGTTGCCGGACAGGTGAACCTTGTCGGCGTTGACGATGATGACGAAGTCGCCCATGTCCATGTGGGGGGCGTAGGTCGGCTTGTGCTTGCCTCGCAGGAGGGCAGCGGCCTGAGTCGCCAGACGGCCGAGGACAACGTCCTGGGCGTCAATGACGAGCCACTGGCGCGAGATGTCGCCGGGCTTGGGGCTGAACGTACGCACGCGTATGCCTTCGCTTCTTCAGTGGTGGTATCCCACGGGCGCAAGCCCCACGGGAAGGTCCTGACAGGGTCACCACGGACGATCACGACAGCCCTCGTTCGCATCGGGGACGCACCCGCCGCGAACGTGTGAACCGCTGGTCATCGGTCCGGTGGACCGGGCGTAAGGCCCTTTCACGTGAGAATGAGAAAGCCCATACGCATAACAAACCAGCAGGGTACCCAAGCAAACCCGTACGGGTCAAAACGCGGTCCGCGATGCCGACTCCGCCGGCCTCGTGGCGCACTCCGGTTCGGTCCTGGGTGGGGACCCCGCAGTTGTTACGGGCTCCAGAGTAACCCGACCTGGGACCAGCGCACGACGCGCCAGCAGAATCGCGAGCCCGCACAAGGTGGCGCAGTCCTTGAACGCCCGCCGCTTGCGCTCCAGCTCCGAGGGCCACGGGATCCCCGCCACCTGCGGCCCCAGACCCACCCAGAACCAGGGCGAACGCGGCATCGACCCCGGCCGCACCGCCGACGCCAGCAGCAGCGGCACCACCACCAGCAGGTAGTGGTCGAAGGACGGCCGCGAGACCAGGAATGCGGCGAGCATCACCATGCACGCCGTCTCCACCAGCCTCAGCTCACCCCCGTCGGCGTCGTCCGTACGCCGCCACCGCGCCCAGGCCGCCCACAGCCCGACCAGCGCCCCCGCCCCGGCCACCACCAGGGCCAGCGGCCCCGGGACCCCCAGCCGGGGCAGCACCGCGATCGGCGAGGCGTCCCACGGCAGCGCGTACGCGTCCTGCCCCTGCAACAGGAACGGCAGCGTCTTGGTGAAGAACAGCGTCGGGCTCGGCATCAGCAGCGCGCCCACCAGCGAGAGCCCCAGCGGCACCAGCACCGCCACCGCCAGCCCCCGCCACCGCCGGGCCAGCAGGAAGAGCAGCCCCACCGGGACCAGCATCGGCTTGCACGCGATCGCCACCCCCACCACCAGCCCCGCGGCCACCCACGACCGCCGGTGCGCCAGCAGCAGCGCCACCGGCAGCGCCGCCGCCGAGACGGCCGTCCAGTTGCCGATCAGCACGAGGTTCACGTACGGCTTGTAGGCGAGGGCGAACAGCGCGAAGACCCCCACCGCGAACCGGGAGCACAGCGGCACCGAGAACAGCCGCAGCGCCGCCCACCAGCCGACGGCCAGCAGCCCCGACATCCCCACCGGCAGCACCCACCGCAGCACCTCGCGCGGCAGCAGCGCCTCCGGCACCGCCATCAGCACCGCGCTGGGCAGGTAGAGGAACCGCTTGTCCTCGTACGGGGAACCGCCGTCCAGCAGCGCCTGCGCCGCCTTCACCACGAAGGCGTTGTCCGAGCCCCAGTTCGCCCGCAGGCTCGTCGAGACGCAGATCCCCAGGAGCACCACGAGCGAGAGCACCCGCCAGGACCCCGGCGCGGGCCGCAGCAACCACGCGACCCACCGGTTCCCGGACTCCGGCCCCCCCGCCCCGGAACCCGGCTCCTCCCGCTTCATGGGCCAGATGCCCGACCGCAGCCCCACCACGCCTCCCTCGGCCGCCGAGGGACCTCGTTCCCCTAGCGCTTGCGCTCGACCCTACGTTCGTCCCGGACGGGCTCCTGAGACCCGCCCCCTTCGGCCGCCCTCGCACCCCTCGGCCCCAGGGGGCCCCAGGGGCTTCGGGCGGCTGCGTCGGACTCCGTCCGCCGAACGGTCCGCCCCGGTCTCAGCGCCGACGTTCCACACGTCGTTCGTCCCAGACGGGCTCCTGAGTCTCCCTCACGACACCGTCCGAACCGAAGACCAGATAACGGTCAAATGTGCGCGCGAACCACCGGTCGTGCGTGACGCAGAGCACAGTGCCGTCGTACACCTCCAGCCCGTCCTGCAACGCCTCCGCCGACTCCAGGTCCAGGTTGTCCGTCGGCTCGTCCAGCAGCAGGGCCGTGGTGCCCGCCAGCTCCAGCAGCAGGATCTGGAACCGCGCCTGCTGCCCGCCCGAGAGCTTCTCGAAGGGCTGGTCCCCCTGCCGCTCCAGCTCGTACCGGCGCAGCACCGACATCGCGGCGCCCCGGTCCTTGGCGCTCTCCGTCCACAGGATGTCGACCAGCGTGCGCGCGAACAGCTCCGGATGCGCGTGGGTCTGCGCGAAATGGCCGGGGACCACCCTCGCCCCCAGCTTCCAGGCACCGGTGTGCGCCACCTCCTCGCCCGCCAGCAGCCGCAGGAAGTGCGACTTCCCGGAGCCGTTCGAGCCGAGCACCGCGACCCGCTCCCCGTAGAAGACCTCCAGCGAGAACGGCTTCATCAGGCCCGTCAGCTCAAGGTTCTCGACGGTCAGCGCGCGCACGCCCGTACGCCCGCCCCTGAGCCGCATCCGGATGTCCTGCTCGCGCGGCGGCTCCGGCGGCGGGCCGGCCTCCTCGAACTTCTGGAAACGGGTCTGCATCGCCCGGTAGCGCGAGGCCATGTCGGGGCTGATCGCCGCCTGGTTGCGCAGCCGCAGCACCAGGGCCCTCAGCCGGGCGTGCTCCTCGTCCCAGCGCCGCTTGAGCTCCTCGAAACGGGCGAAGCGCTCCTTGCGGGCGTCGTGGTAGGTGTCGAAGCCCGCGCCGTGCACCCAGACGTCGGTGCCCGTGGGGCTCGCCTCCAGACTGATGATCTTCTGGGCGGCCCGGGAGAGCAGCTCCCGGTCGTGCGAGACGAACAGCACCGTCTTGCGGGTGGCCCCGAGCTGCCCCTCCAGCCACCGCTTGCCCGGGACGTCCAGGTAGTTGTCCGGCTCGTCGAGCAGCAGCACCTCGTCCGGCCCGCGCAGCAGCGCCTCCAGCACCAGCCGCTTCTGCTCACCGCCCGACAGCGTGCGCACCTCGCGGAACTGCGCGCTGTCGTACGGGACGCCCAGCGCGGCCACGGTGCAGACGTCCCACAGGGTCTCCGCCTCGTAGCCCTGGACGTCGGCCCAGTCGCTGAGCGCCTGCGCGTACGCCATCTGCGCGGCCTCGTCGTCCACCGTGAGGATCAGCTCCTCGGCCCGGTCGACGGCCGCCGCCGCCTCCTTGATCCGGGGCTGGGAGACCGAGACCAGCAGGTCACGGACGGTCGTCTCGTCCCGCACGGAGCCCACGAACTGCGACATCACGCCGAGCCCGCCGCTGACGGTGACCCCGCCGCCGTGCGGCTGGAGCTCACCGGAGATCAGCTTCAGCAGGGTGGTCTTGCCGGCCCCGTTCGCCCCGACGAGGGCCGCCACGGCCCCCTCCCCCACCCGGAAGGAGACGTCGGGGAGGAGAACCCGCCCGTCGGGAAGGTAGTACTCCAGATGGCCGGCCTCAAGATGTCCCATGCCGGGCATTGTCGCCGCCCGCCCGGCCCCGGCCCAAACCGTTTACCCGGAGCCCGGCCCCGGGCCCTCCCCGGGGCCGTTCCCGACCGCCGCGCGCCGCCGGATCAGCAGCAGCCCGCCCCCGGCAGGGTCCGCACGTTGCGGGCCTCCTTGCTCCGCGCGGCCAGCAGCTCGTCCGCCGGGTAGCCGACCTCCTCCAGCGTCAGCCCGTGCGGCTTCACCACGTGCACCGAGGAGTCCCGCACCCCGGCGGCCAGCACCTTCCCGGGCCACTCCACGGGCCGGTGCCCGTCCCCGACGTGCAGCAGCGCGCCCACCAGCGAGCGGACCATGTTGTGGCAGAAGGCGTCGGCCCGCACGGTCGCGGTGATGATCCCGTCCCCGGCCCGCTCCCAGCTCAGCTGCTGGAGCGTACGGATGGTCGTGGCCCCCTCGCGCTTCTTGCAGTACGCGGCGAAGTCGTGCTCGCCGACCAGCGCGGCGGCGGCCTCGTTCATCGCGTCCACGTCGAGCGGCCACTGGTGCCACAGCACATGGCCCCGGCGCAACGGGTCCACCCCGGCCTGGTGGTCGCCCACCCGGTAGGCGTAGCGGCGCCAGACGGCCGAGAACCGCGCGTTGAAGCCCTCCGGGGCCTCGGCGGCCCGCCACACCCGTACGTCGTGCGGCAGCCGGCCCGCGAGGCGGCGCAGCAGCTTGTCGTGGTGCTCGGCCCACACCTCCTCGGCCAGGTCGAACTGGGCGACCTGCCCGCGCGCGTGCACCCCGGCGTCCGTCCGCCCGGCCACGGTCAGCTCGACCGGTCCGGGCAGCCGCATCACGGTCCGCAGCGCGGACTCCAGCTCGCCCTGGACGGTCCGCAGCACGCGCTGCTTCGCCCAGCCGGAGAAGTCCTTGCCGTCGTAGCTCAGGTCCAGCCGCACCCGGACGTGCCCGGGCTCCACCTCGTCACTCACGTGACCGATCCTCTCAGAAGCACACAAACCCACAGCCGGCCGCGGACAGCCGAGGACAGCCGCGGGCGCAGACGCGGACAACGCAGAACGGGCCCGCCCCGGAAGGGGCGGGCCCGTTCAGAGCCGGTCAAGCAGGCTCGATCCCGGAAGGGGATCAGGCCTCCTCGGCCGAACTACTTGGCCGAGTCCTCGGCGGTCTCGGTCTCGGTGGCCTCGGCCTTGGCCTCCGCCTCCTTGACCGCACGCTTGGTGGCGGCCTCGGCCTCACCGGTGGCGGCCTGGGCCACGGTCAGGGCCTCGACCAGCTCGATGACGGCCATCGGGGCGTTGTCGCCACGACGGTTGCCGATCTTGGTGATGCGCGTGTAACCACCGGGGCGGTTCTCGTAGCGCGGGGCGATCTCGGTGAACAGCGTGTGCACGATGCTCTTGTCCGTGATCGTCTGCAGCACCAGGCGACGGTTGTGGATGTCGCCCTTCTTGGCCTTGGTGACCAGACGCTCGGCGTAGGGACGCAGGCGACGGGCCTTGGCCTCGGTGGTGGTGATGCGGCCGTGCTCGAAGAGCGCCTTCGCGAGGTTCGCGAGGAGGTGCTTCTCGTGCGCGGCGCTGCCGCCCAGACGGGCACCCTTTGCGGGACGCGGCATGGTGATACTCCTTCATATCTGCACCGGCCGTGTCAGGTACCGGTGTCAGTTCCCCCGGGGCGGCTGCCCCGGGAAAGTCTTCGTACTGCTGGGTACGACTAGTACTGCTCGGTCTCGACGAAACCGGCGTCCGCGTCGTCGTCGGCGCCGAAGGCGTCGGCGGCGGCGGTCGGGTCGAATCCGGGCGGGCTGTCCTTGAGCGCCAGGCCCATGCCGGCCAGCTTCGCCTTGACCTCGTCGATCGACTTCGCACCGAAGTTGCGGATGTCGAGCAGGTCCGCCTCGGAGCGGGCCACGAGCTCACCCACGGAGTGGATGCCCTCGCGCTTGAGGCAGTTGTACGAACGGACCGTGAGTTCGAGCTCCTCGATCGGCAGCGCCAGATCGGCGGCCAGGGCGGCGTCCGTCGGGGACGGGCCCATGTCGATGCCCTCGGCGTCGATGTTGAGCTCGCGCGCCAGACCGAACAGCTCGACCAGGGTCTTGCCGGCGGACGCCATGGCGTCACGCGGGCGCATGGCCTGCTTGGTCTCGACGTCGACGATCAGCTTGTCGAAGTCGGTGCGCTGCTCGACTCGGGTCGCCTCGACCTTGTAGGTGACCTTGAGGACCGGGCTGTAGATGGAGTCGATCGGGATGCGACCGATCTCCTGGCCCAGCTGCTTGTTCTGGACGGCGGAGACGTAGCCGCGACCGCGCTCGACGGTCAGCTCCATCTCCAGCTTGCCCTTGCCGTTGAGCGTGGCGAGGACCAGGTCCGGGTTGTGCACCTCGACACCGGCCGGGGGCGCGATGTCGGCGGCGGTGACCAGGCCGGGACCCTGCTTGCGCAGGTACATCACGACCGGCTCGTCGTGCTCCGAGGAGACGACCAGCTGCTTGATGTTGAGGATGAGGTCGGTGACGTCCTCCTTGACACCCGGCACGGTGGTGAACTCGTGCAGGACGCCGTCGACGCGGATGCTCGTGACAGCGGCACCCGGGATCGAGGAGAGGAGCGTGCGGCGCAGGGAGTTGCCGAGGGTGTAACCGAAGCCCGGCTCCAGCGGCTCGATCACGAACCGCGAGCGGTACTCGTCGACGACCTCTTCGGTCAGCGAAGGACGCTGAGCGATCAGCATGTCTGTGTTCCTTCATTCGTGGACGCCCACTATTTGACGCCCGACGGGTACTACGGGAGGGACAAGGGTACGGGCGGTACGTCCCCCGAAGGGTGCGTACCGCCCGGACCCTCAAGAACGCAGCAGGTGCGTCCACCACGCCGGGCTCAGTGGTCCCGGCAGGACCACCGGCCGACGCCAGGCCGTGCGTCAGACGCGGCGGCGCTTCGGCGGACGGCAGCCGTTGTGCGGGGTGGGGGTGACGTCCTGGATCGAGCCGACCTCCAGGCCGGTGGCCTGGAGGGAGCGGATCGCGGTCTCGCGGCCGGAGCCCGGACCCTTGACGAAGACGTCGACCTTGCGCATGCCGTGCTCCTGCGCGCGGCGGGCGGCCGACTCGGCGGCCATCTGCGCGGCGAAGGGGGTGGACTTGCGCGAGCCCTTGAAGCCGACGTGGCCGGCGGAGGCCCAGGAGATCACGTTGCCCGAGGGGTCAGTGATCGACACGATGGTGTTGTTGAACGTGCTCTTGATGTGGGCGTGCCCGTGAGCGACGTTCTTCTTTTCCTTGCGGCGCACCTTCTTGGCAGCGCCCTGACGACCCTTGGGGGGCATCTAAATCTCCTACGGGAGGTGGTCGGTCCTACAGCGCAAGACCGCTGAACAGGACTACTTCTTGCCCGGCTTCTTCTTACCGGCGATCGCGCGACGCGGACCCTTGCGGGTACGGGCGTTCGTGCTGGTGCGCTGACCGTGCACCGGCAGGCCACGACGGTGGCGAATGCCCTGGTAGCACTGGATCTCGACCTTGCGGCGGATGTCGGCCTGGATCTCGCGGCGGAGGTCACCCTCGGTGCGGAGGTTGGCGTCCACGTACTCGCGGATCTTGACCAGGTCTTCTTCGGCCAGGTCACGAACGCGGGTGTTCGGGTTCACACCGGTGGCCTCAAGGATTTCCTTGGACCGGGTGCGACCGACACCGAAGACGTAGGTGAGTGCGATCTCCACACGCTTTTCGCGCGGGATGTCAACACCGGAAACGCGTGCCATTCAATGGCTCCTGTGTGTTCGGGGGTCTTCCGCAGAATCAAACCCCGACCGCCGACCACTCCTGCATGGGTGGTGGTACGTCCGGGTCCCCGGCCCCCGCCGGAGGTGCCGCCGACCCTCTTCAGGGCTGGGCGGACTCTGCGTATGTACGTTTTCTTACGTCGCGCGAAGAACTGCGGAAGGCAGGTCGGTCGGCGTGCGTCAGCCCTGGCGCTGCTTGTGGCGCAGGTTGTCGCAGATGACCATGACCCGACCGTGACGGCGGATCACCTTGCACTTGTCGCAGATCTTCTTGACGCTCGGCTTGACCTTCATGTGGGTGAGGTTCTCCGGGTCAGTGCCACCACCCGCGCCGGGGCGAAATGCCCAGACAGGAGTGAAGACAAGATCTACTTGTATCGGTAGACGATCCGGCCACGCGTCAGGTCGTACGGGGAGAGCTCCACGACAACCCGGTCATCAGGGAGGATGCGGATGTAGTGCATGCGCATCTTGCCGCTGATGTGCGCGAGGACTTTGTGACCGTTCTGCAGTTCCACCTTGAACATCGCGTTCGGGAGGGACTCGATCACGGTGCCCTCGATTTCGATGGCACCTTGCTTCTTGGCCACGCTTCGCCTTTCGAATCGGCTACCTTGATCGACTCACAGGCATGGAGGTGCATGAGAGCCGACGAGTCAGTCTACGTCAGGGCACCCAGAAAGACGAATCCGGAAAGTTTGCCCCACAGTCTAGATCATTAACCTGCCCGGCCCGGCGGGTCACCGCTCCTGGACGCCGTCCGCCGGAGGGGCCCGCAGGCAGCGCGGGCTAACCGAGCGGGTCGGGGGCCGTGGTGACCCCGTACTCCGCCAGCTTCGCCCTGCCGCAGTCCGGACTGGTCAGGACGATCGGTCCGGCCTCCGTCAGTGCGACCGAGTGCTCCCAGTGCGAGGACCAGGTGCCGTCCGTCGTGACGACCGTCCAGTCGTCCGCCAGGACCTCCGTCTGGGCGGTGCCCAGCGAGACCATCGGCTCGATCGCCAGGCAGACGCCCGGAACCAGCTTGATGCCCTTGCCCCGCTTGCGCGAGACGTAGTTCAGCAGGTGGGGGTCCATGTGCATCTCGGACCCGATGCCGTGCCCGCCGTAGTCCTCGATGATCCCGTACTTGCCGGTCGAGGGGCGGGGCTGGCGGCGGATGTACTGCTCGACCGCCTTGGAGATGTCCACGAGGCGGTTGCCGAGCTTCATGGCGGCGATACCGGCCCACATGGACTCCTCGGTCACCCGGGAGAGCTCCAGGAGCTCAGGGGCGTGCCCAGAGCCCACGAAGGCGGTGTAGGCCGCGTCGCCGTGCCAGCCCTCGACGATCGCGCCCGCGTCGATCGAGATGACGTCCCCGTCCTTCAGGACCGTCTTCTCGTCCGGGATGCCGTGGACGACGACCTCGTTCACCGAGGTGCAGATGGTCGCGGGGAACCCGCCGTAACCGAGGAAGTTCGACTTGGCCCCGGCATCGGCGATGACCTTGCGGGCCACCATGTCCAGATCCCGGGTCGTGGCGCCCGGCACGGCCGCCTCACGGGTCGCCGCGTGGATCGCGGCGACGACCAGCCCTGCCTCGCGCATCTTCACGATCTGCTCGGGGGTCTTGAGCTGCACCATGGACGTGCCTTCCCTCTGTGCGGCGAGACCGCCGCCGCTCCCGCGGAGTGGTTGCCCTCCGCTGTCGTTCCTCAATTATCGGCTGATGTCGTGCTGCCCCGCGTCATGCGGACGGCCGCGGCGCCCCGAGGGACACCGCGGCCGTCTCTGCGCGAGCAGGGGTACTACTTCTTCAGGGCGTCCATCGCGCGCCGGGTGACGTCCGCGACGTCACCGAGGGCCGGGATGGTGACCAGGAGACCCTGGGCCTTGTAGTAGTCGATGATCGGCTCGGTCTGCGTGTGGTAGACCTCCAGCCGGTTGCGGACCGTGTCCTCGGTGTCGTCACCGCGCTGGTACAGCTCGCCGCCGCAGATGTCGCAGACACCGTCGGCCTTCGGCGGGGCGTACTCGACGTGGAAGACGTGCGCCGAGTCGTTGCGGCAGGTCCGGCGGCCGGCGATCCGCTTGACCACCTCGTCCTCCTCGACCTCCAGGTCGAGGACGGCGTCCAGCTTCATGTCCTCGGCCTTCAGCATCACGTCGAGCGCCTCGGCCTGCGAGACGTTGCGCGGGAACCCGTCGAGCAGGAAGCCGCCCACGGCGTCCGGCTGCTCCATCCGGTCCTTGGCCATGCCGATGGTGATCTCGTCGGGGACCAGGTCGCCGGCGTCCATGAACGCTTTGGCGCGCTGCCCGAGCTCGGTGTTCCGGCTGATGTTGGCGCGGAACAGGTCGCCCGTGGAGATGTGCGGGATCGAGAGGTTCTTGGCAAGGAACGCGGCCTGCGTTCCCTTGCCCGCACCGGGAGGTCCGACGAGGACGATTCGCATCAGCGGAGGAACCCTTCGTAATTGCGCTGCTGAAGCTGGCTCTCGATCTGCTTCACGGTTTCCAGACCCACACCCACGATGATCAGGATGCTCGTCCCGCCGAAGGGGAAGTTCTGGTTCGCGCCGAAGCCCGCCAACGCCATCGTCGGCACAAGAGCGATGAGACCCAGGTACAGCGACCCCGGCCAGGTGATGCGGTTGAGCACGTAGCTCAGGTACTCAGCGGTCGGCCGGCCCGCCCGGATGCCCGGGATGAACCCACCGTACTTCTTCATGTTGTCCGCGACTTCCTCGGGGTTGAACGAGATCGCCACGTAGAAGAACGCGAAGAACACGATGAGGAGGAAGTAGACCGCGATGTAGTACGGGTGGTCACCCTTGACGAAGTGCTTGTTGATCCACGTGGCCCACCCCGCGGTCGACCCGCTGAACTGGACGACCAGCGCCGGGATGTACAGCAGCGAGGAGGCGAAGATGACGGGGATGATGCCCGCCTGGTTCACCTTGAGCGGGATGTAGGTCGAGGTGCCGCCGTAGGCACGGCGGCCGACCATGCGCTTCGCGTACTGGACGGGAATCCGGCGCTGCGCCTGTTCGACGAAGACCACCAGGCCCACCATCGCGAGCCCGACGAGCATCACGACACCGAACTCGACCCAGCCGTCGGCGATCTTGCCCTGGACCTTGATCGTCCACAGGGCACTGATGAAGCCGGCGGCGATCGAGATGAACATGAGGATCGACATGCCGTTGCCGATGCCCCGGTCGGTGATGAGCTCGCCGAGCCACATGACGACACAGGTACCGGCGGTCATGGTGATGACCATGACCACGGTGGTGAAGATCGAACGGTCGGGGACGATCTGGCTGGCGACCTGGCACCCCTGGAAGAGGGCGCCGGTACGGGCGGTGGCCACGAGGCCGGTGCCCTGGAGGATCGCGAGCGCGACCGTCAGATAGCGCGTGTACTGAGTGATCTTCGCCGTGCCGGACTGTCCCTCTTTCTTGAGGGTCTCCAGCTTCGGGATGACCACGGTCAGCAGCTGCAGGATGATGCTCGCCGTGATGTACGGCATGATGCCGAGCGCGAAGATCGTGATCTGTAGCAGAGCACCACCGCTGAACATGTTGACCAGTCCGAACAGGCTGTTGCCGGTGTCAGCCTGATTGACACAGATCTGGACGTTCTTGTAGTCCACGCCGGGTACCGGGATGTGGGACCCGAGCCGGAACAGCACGATGATGCCGAGCGTGAAGAGCAGCTTCTTGCGCAGGTCGGGCGTCTTGAACGCCCGGGCGAACGCGGTGAGCACGGTGCCTCCTGCGACCCCCGCGCTACTGCGTCAGAGGTGACGGTCTGAATGGATCGACGAATACGTACATGCAAAGGTGCAGGCCACCTTACCGGCGACAGTGCCCCCCGTGGAACGACCAACCGGGGATGCCCCATATGTGAGGCACCCCCGGTAGGGTTTCGAGCTATTTAGTCACGAAAATCGTCTTAGACGAGCTCGGTGACAGTGCCGCCCGCAGCAGCGATCTTCTCCTTGGCGGAGCCGGAGACGGCGTCAACCGAAACCTGCAGCGCCACGGAGATCTCGCCCTGGCCCAGGACCTTGACGAGACTGTTCTTGCGCACCGCGCCCTTGGCGACCAGGTCGGCCACCGTGACCTCTCCACCCTCGGGGTAGAGAGCGCCGAGCTTGTCCAGGTTCACGACCTGGAACTCGGTGCGGAACGGGTTCTTGAAGCCCTTGAGCTTCGGCAGACGCATGTGGAGGGGCATCTGCCCGCCCTCGAAGCGCTGCGGGATCTGGTAACGGGCCTTCTGGCCCTTCGTACCACGACCGGCCGTCTTACCCTTCGACGCCTCACCACGACCGACACGGGTCTTCGCGGTCTTGGCGCCGGGGGCGGGACGGAGGTTGTGGGCCTTCAGCGGGCTGTTCTCAGCCATGTTAGTCAACCTCCTCAACCGTCACGAGGTGGCGGACGGTCTGCACCATTCCGCGGAACTCGGGGCGGTCCTCCTTGACGACCACGTCGTTCAGGCGCTTGAGCCCGAGCGAACGCAGAGTGTCGCGGTGGTTCTGCTTGCTGCCGATGTACGACTTCGTCTGCGTGATCTTGAGGCGAGCCATTACGCACCCGCCCCGGCACGTGCACGAAGCAGAGCCGCGGGGGCGACGTCCTCGAGGGGCAGACCACGGCGAGCCGCGATCTCCTCGGGACGCTGCAGGCCCTTGAGGGCCGCCACGGTCGCGTGCACGATGTTGATCGCGTTGGAAGAGCCGAGCGACTTCGACAGGATGTCGTGAACGCCGGCGCACTCCAGAACGGCGCGCACCGGACCACCGGCGATAACGCCGGTACCCGGGGAAGCCGGCTTCAGCAGCACGACGCCCGCGGCGCGCTCGCCCGTGATCGGGTGAGGAATGGTGCCCTGGATGCGCGGAACCTTGAAGAAGTTCTTCTTGGCTTCCTCGACACCCTTGGCGATGGCCGCGGGAACTTCCTTGGCCTTGCCGTAACCGACACCTACAGTGCCGTCACCGTCGCCCACCACGACCAGCGCGGTGAAGCTGAAGCGGCGACCACCCTTGACAACCTTGGCGACGCGGTTGATCGCGACAACGCGCTCAACGTAAGCGGTCTTCTCGGCGGCAGGGCCACCGTCGCGACCCTTCCGGTCCCGCCGCTCGCCGCCACCGGCACCGCTTCCGCGGCGCTGGGGTCCAGCCATTGGATTACCTCTCTCTGTTACGTCCGTGAGTCCCGGAACCGGGGCTTAGAACTTCAGCCCGGCTTCGCGGGCGGCGTCAGCCAGAGCGGCAATGCGCCCGGCGTATCGGTTGCCACCGCGGTCGAACACGACGGTCTCGACACCCGCGGCCTTGGCACGCTCGGCGACGAGCGCGCCGACAGCCTGGGCCTGGGCGCTCTTGTCGCCTTCGCCACCGCGGATCGAAGCGTCCAGGGTCGACGCCGACGCCAGGGTGTGACCCTGGAGGTCGTCGATGACCTGAGCAACGATGTTGCGGTTGGAACGCGTCACGACGAGGCGCGGACGCTCCGCCGTACCCGAGACGTTCTTGCGAATGCGGATGTGGCGGCGAGCCTTGGCGGCACGCTTGTACGCGTCGCCCTTGGCGATCTTCACACCGTATGCCATGGCTACTTACCAGCCTTTCCGACCTTGCGGCGGATGACTTCGCCGGCGTACTTGACACCCTTGGCCTTGTACGGGTCGGGCTTCCGCAGCTTGCGGATGTTGGCGGCGACCTCGCCGACCTTCTGCTTGTCGATGCCCTCGACCGAGAACTTGGTCGGCGACTCGACCTTGAAGGAGATGCCCTCGGGCGCCTCGATCAGGATCGGGTGGCTGTAACCAAGCTGGAACTCCAGGGAGGAGCCCTTCGCGGCGACGCGGTAACCGACACCGCTGATCTCGAGAGCCTTGACGTATCCCGTGGTCACACCGGTGATCATGTTCGCCACCAGCGTGCGGGACAGGCCGTGCAGGGCCTTGTTCTGACGCTCGTCGTTCGGACGGGCGACGTTCAGAACGCCGTCCTCACCCTTAACGACAACGATGGGCGCGGCCACGGTGTGCGTGAGGGAGCCCTTGGGACCCTTCA
The DNA here is from genome assembly GCF_044454165.1 of Streptomyces sp. NPDC051567. Lineage (NCBI taxonomy): Bacteria > Bacillati > Actinomycetota > Actinomycetes > Kitasatosporales > Streptomycetaceae > Streptomyces > Streptomyces sp. NPDC051567. Next base: position 16,880 of record NZ_JBITDK010000030.1, read on the forward strand.
CAGCGACCGTGCGGCCATCGATGGTGACGTCCACACCGGCGGGAACCTGGATGGGGAGCTTGCCGATTCGCGACATTGCTTTTCCTCCGTTCCCGACTACCAGACGTAGGCGAGGACTTCCCCACCTACGCCCTTCTTGCCTGCCTGCTGACCGGTCAGGAGACCGTGGGACGTGGAGATGATCGCCACGCCCAGGCCGCCGAGGACCTTCGGCAGGTTGGTGGACTTCGCGTACACGCGCAGACCGGGCTTCGAGATCCGCTTGATGCCCGCGATGGAGCGCTCACGGTTCGGCCCGAACTTCAGCTCGAGGACGAGGTTCTTGCCGACCTCGGCGTCCTCGACCTTCCAGCCGGTGATGAAACCCTCCTGCTTGAGGATTTCCGCGATGTGCGACTTGATCTTGCTGTGCGGCATCACGACGGTGTCGTGGTACGCCGAGTTAGCGTTACGCAGACGCGTGAGCATGTCTGCGATCGGGTCAGTCATGGTCATGAAGTGGCCTTCGGCCTCTCTCGCCGGGGTTTCCTGTATGCGCCATCCCTCTCCCCACTCAGTGGCGGGACGGGTGCGGTGCGGGGACCTACGGCGTAGTAAGTCGTTATGGACGGCGGACGCCCAACCCCACAAGCCTACGGCATGCGGGGGAGGGCACCCACCGACCAGATGCTTACCGAGAGTCTCTGGTTACTTCCCAAGTCCTTACGGACGGAAGGGAACTACCAGGAGCTCTTGGTCACGCCCGGCAGCTCGCCACGGTGAGCCATCTCACGAAGGCAGACGCGGCACAGGCCGAACTTGCGGTACACGGAGTGGGGACGACCGCAGCGCTGGCAGCGGGTGTACGCGCGCACACCGAACTTGGGCTTGCGGGCAGCCTTCGCGATGAGAGCCTTCTTCGCCATCTCGCTTACGCCTCCTTGAAGGGGAAGCCGAGGTGACGAAGGAGGGCACGGCCCTCGTCGTCGTTGGTCGCCGTGGTGACCACGGTGATGTCCATACCCCGGGTACGGTCGATCTTGTCCTGGTCGATCTCGTGGAACATGACCTGCTCCGTGAGACCGAAGGTGTAGTTGCCACGGCCGTCGAACTGCTTCGGCGACAGACCGCGGAAGTCACGGATACGCGGCAGCGCGAGCGACAGCGTACGGTCCAGGAACTCCCACATGCGGTCACCACGGAGGGTGACGTGGCAGCCGATCGGCTGACCCTCGCGAAGCTTGAACTGCGCGATGGACTTGCGGGCCTTCGTGACGGCCGGCTTCTGACCGGTGATCGTCGTCAGGTCCTTGATGGCGCCGTCGATCAGCTTGGAGTCGCGGGCGGCGTCGCCCACACCCATGTTGACCACGATCTTCACGAGGCCGGGAATCTGCATGACGTTCTCGTAGGAGAACTCCTCACGCAGCTTGCCCGCGATGTCCTCGCGGTACTTCGTCTTGAGACGCGGAGTGGTAGCCATCAGATGTCCTCACCCGTCCGCTTGGCAACGCGGATCTTGTTGCCCTCGTCATCGAAGCGGAAACCGACGCGGGTAACGACCTTCTGGCCGTCCTTCTCCACAACCAGCTGAACGTTGCTGACGTGGATCGGCGCCTCGGTGATCACGATGCCACCGGTCTGCGAACCACCAGCGGTCTGACCGGCCTTGGTGTGCTTCTTGACCCGGTTGACACCCTCGACCAGGACGCGGTTCTCAGTCGGCATGGCCGCGATGACCTTGCCCTGCTTCCCCTTGTCCTTACCGGTGATGACCTGAACCAGGTCGCCCTTCTTGATCTTCATGCTTACAGCACCTCCGGCGCGAGCGAGATGATCTTCATGAACTTCTTCTCGCGCAGCTCACGGCCCACCGGGCCGAAGATACGGGTGCCGCGAGGGTCGCCGTCGTTCTTCAGAATGACGGCGGCGTTCTCGTCAAAGCGGATGTACGAGCCGTCCTGACGGCGACGCTCCTTGACGGTGCGAACGATGACCGCCTTGACGACGTCACCCTTCTTCACGTTGCCACCGGGGATCGCGTCCTTGACGGTGGCGACGATGACGTCACCGATGCCCGCGTAGCGGCGACCGGAACCACCGAGAACACGGATGCAAAGGATTTCCTTGGCACCAGTGTTGTCGGCGATACGCAGTCGCGACTCCTGCTGGATCACGTGTATCTCCTGTTTGTCTGCCGGTTCCCGGCGGGGGCCTCACTCCGAAGAGCTACCGCCCCCACCGAGCCTGGCGGAACGAACCTGAGGGGCCCCTGGACCTGTTGTCCAGGGCCTCAGATACTTACTTGGCCTTCTCGAGGATCTCGACGATGCGCCAGCGCTTGCTCGCCGACAGCGGACGCGTCTCCATGATGAGGACGCGGTCGCCGACGCCGGCAGCGTTCTGCTCGTCGTGCGCCTTGAGCTTGTTCGTACGGCGGATGACCTTGCCGTACAGGGCGTGCTTCACGCGGTCCTCGACAGCGACGACGACGGTCTTGTCCATCTTGTCGCTGACGACCAGACCCTCACGGGTCTTGCGGAAACCGCGCTCGGTCTTCTCAGTCACGTTGTTCTCGCTCATCAGGCGCTCTCCACCGTCTCGATACCGAGCTCACGCTCGTGCATCAGGGTGTAGATGCGAGCGATGTCCTTACGGACGGACTTGAGCCGGCCGTTGTTCTCCAGCTGACCCGTGGCCGCCTGGAAGCGGAGCTTGAACAGCTCCTCCTTGGCCTCGCGCAGCTTGCCAACGAGCTCCTCGTTGCCGAGCTCACGCAGCTCGGACGCCTTGGTTCCCGTCGCCATCACGACTCACCTGCCTCGCGCCGAACAATCCGGCACTTCATCGGAAGCTTGTGAGCAGCGCGGGTGAGCGCCTCACGAGCAATCTTCTCGTTCGGGTAGGACAGCTCGAACATGACCCGGCCCGGGTGCACGTTCGCGATCCACCACTCGGGAGAACCCTTACCGGAACCCATGCGGGTCTCGGCCGGCTTCTTGGTGAGCGGACGGTCCGGGTAGATGTTGATCCAGACCTTGCCGCCACGCTTGATGTGGCGGGTCATCGCGATACGAGCCGCCTCGATCTGGCGGTTCGTCACGTAGGCGGGGGTGAGCGCCTGGATGCCGTACTCGCCGAACGAGACCTCAGTACCGCCCTTGGCCATACCGCTGCGCTTCGGGTGGTGCTGCTTGCGGTGCTTGACCCTACGAGGGATCAGCATGTCGGTCAGGCCTCCGTTCCGGTGCTCTCGGCCGGAGCGGCGGCGGGGGCGTCGGCCTTGGGGGCCTCGGCACCAGCAGCCTGCTGCGGCTTGCGGCCACCACGGCCGCCGCGCTCGCCACCACGGCCACCACGGCCGGCGGGACGGTCGCCAGCGCCCTGCGCGCCACGGGCCGGGCGGTTACCCGCACGGGCCGCGGCGTTCTCGGCGCGAACCTCGGCGATGTTCTTGACGTCGCCCTTGTAGATCCAGACCTTCACGCCGATACGGCCGAAGGTGGTCTTGGCCTCGAAGAAGCCGTAGTCCACGTTCGCGCGCAGCGTGTGCAGCGGCACACGACCCTCGCGGTAGAACTCGGACCGGGACATCTCGGCGCCGCCGAGACGGCCACCACACTGGATCTTGATGCCCTTGGCGCCGGCCTTCATCGTGCCCTGCATGCTCTTACGCATGGCGCGACGGAAGGAGACGCGGGAGGAGAGCTGCTCGGCAACGGCCTGGGCAACCAGCTGAGCGTCGAGCTCGGGGTTCTTGACCTCGAGGATGTTCAGCTGGACCTGCTTGCCCGTGAGCTTTTCGAGGTCACCGCGGATGCGGTCGGCCTCGGCGCCACGGCGGCCGATGACGATGCCCGGACGAGCGGTGTGGATGTCCACACGCACGCGGTCACGGGTGCGCTCGATCTCCACCTTCGAGATGCCGGCGCGCTCCATGCCGGACGTCATCATCCGACGGATGGCGACGTCTTCCTTGACGTAGTCCTTGTACAGCTTGTCGGCGTACCAACGCGACTTGAAGTCGGTGGTGATGCCGAGCCGGAACCCGTGCGGGTTTACCTTCTGGCCCATTACCGGGAACCTTCCTTGCTGCTGACGACCACGGTGATGTGGCTGGTCCGCTTGCGGATCCGGTAGGCACGGCCCTGCGCACGCGGACGGAACCGCTTCAGGGTCGGGCCCTCGTCCACGAACGCCTCGCTGATGAACAGCGAAGTGGCGTCCGGGTGGTTGTAGTTGTGTGCAGCGTTGGCAATGGCGCTGTCCAGCACCTTGCCAACCGGCACGCTCGCGGCCTGCGGGGCGAAACGCAGGACCGCCTGAGCCTCCGTGGCATCCATGCCACGGATAAGGTCCACCACTCGGCGGGCCTTCATGGGCGTGACGCGGATGTACCGCGCCTGGGCCCTGGCTTCCATGGTTGTCCCTTCGGTGTAAGTCATAGTCGTAACCACCCCGCCTTTAGCGGCGCTTCGACTTCCGGTCGTCCTTGACGTGGCCGCGGAAGGTGCGAGTCGGCGAGAACTCGCCGAGCTTGTGGCCGACCATCGACTCGGTGACGAACACCGGGACGTGGGTCTTGCCGTTGTGCACCGCGATGGTGTGACCCAGCATGCTGGGGATGATCATCGAGCGACGGGACCAGGTCTTGATGACGTTCTTGGTGCCGGCTTCGTTCTGGACGTCCACCTTCTTTACGAGGTGGTCGTCGACGAAGGGCCCCTTCTTGAGACTGCGCGGCATCTAAACCCGCTCCTAGCGCTTCTTGTTCGTCTTGCGGCGGCGGACGATGTACTTGCTCGAAGCCTTCTTCGGCGAGCGAGTACGACCCTCCTTCTGACCCCACGGGGAGACCGGGTGGCGACCACCACTGGTCTTACCCTCACCACCACCGTGCGGGTGGTCGACCGGGTTCATCGCGACACCGCGGACGGACGGGCGAACGCCCTTCCAGCGCATGCGGCCGGCCTTGCCCCAGTTGATGTTCGACTGCTCGGCGTTGCCGACCTCGCCGACCGTGGCGCGGCAGCGCGCGTCGACGAGACGGATCTCACCGGACGGCATGCGAAGGTGGGCCATGGTGCCCTCCTTCGCCAGCAGCTGCACGGAGGCACCCGCGGAGCGGGCGAACTTCGCACCGCCGCCGGGACGCAGCTCGATGGCGTGGATGGTCGTACCGACCGGGATGTTGCGCAGCGCCAGGTTGTTACCGGGCTTGATGTCGGCCGTCGGGCCGTTCTCAATCCGGTCACCCTGCTTCAGGGCCTTCGGCGCGATGATGTAGCGCTTCTCGCCGTCGGCGTAGTGCAGCAGCGCGATGCGCGCGGTGCGGTTGGGGTCGTACTCGATGTGCGCGACCTTGGCCGGCACGCCGTCCTTGTCGTGACGACGGAAGTCGATCACGCGGTAGGCGCGCTTGTGTCCACCACCCTGGTGGCGAACGGTGATCCGACCGGTGTTGTTACGGCCGCCCTTGCTGTGCAGCGGGCGAACCAGCGACTTCTCCGGCGTGGACCGCGTGATCTCGACAAAGTCGGCGACGCTGGAGCCACGACGGCCCGGGGTCGTCGGCTTGTACTTGCGGATACCCATTTCTCAGTCCTCGTCCGATTCCGGACGACTAGGACTCCGTTAGGAGCCCTGGCCGCCGAAGATGTCGATACGGTTGCCCTCGGCAAGGGTCACGATGGCGCGCTTGGTGTTGGCGCGCTTGCCGAAACCGGTCTTGGTGCGCTTGCGCTTACCCTGACGGTTGATCGTGTTGACCCCGGTGACCTTGACCGAGAAAACCGCTTCCACGGCCTGCTTGATCTGGGTCTTGTTGGCGCCGGGCGCGACGATGAACGTGTACTTGTTCTCGTCCAGCAGCGCGTAGCTCTTCTCCGAGACGACCGGCTTGATGAGCAGGTCGCGCGGGTCGGAGAAGGTCTTGCTGGTAACGGTCGCCTCAGACATCAGGCGTCGCTCCCTTCGGTCTCAGCGGTCTGGGGGCCAGACACGAAGGACTCGAAAGCGGCCTGAGTGAAGACCACGTCGTCAGAGACGATCACGTCGTACGTGTTCAGCTGGCCCGGCTCCAGGATGTGAACCTGGGGCAGGTTGCGGGCGGACAGCCACGCGGCCTCGTTGGCGCGCTCGACGACCAGGAGCAGGTTCTTGCGCTCCGAGATCTTGCCGAACAGCGTCTTGGCGGCCTTCGTGGAGGCGGCACCCTCGACCACGTCGGTGATGACGTGGATGCGGGAGTGACGCGCGCGGTCCGAGAGGGCACCGCGGAGAGCGGCGGCCTTCATCTTCTTCGGGGTCCGCTGGGAGTAGTCACGCGGCTGCGGGCCGTGGACGACGCCACCGCCGACGAACTGCGGAGCGCGGGTCGAACCCTGGCGAGCGCGGCCGGTGCCCTTCTGGCGGTACGGCTTGCGGCCACCACCACGGACTTCGCCACGACGCTTGGTCTTGTGCGTGCCCTGACGGGCAGCTGCCAGCTGGGCGACAACGACCTGGTGGATCAGCGGAACGCTGGTCTTCGCGTCGAAGATCTCCGCGGGGAGCTCGACGGTACCGGCCTTGTCGCCTGCCGGCGAAAGGATGTCAATGGTGCTCATTACCTCAAGCCCCCTTGGCCGCGGTACGGACCAGGACGAGGCCGCCGTTCGGACCGGGGACCGCACCCTTGATGAGGAGCAGACCCTTCTCCGCGTCAACCGCGTGGATGGTCAGGTTCTGGGTGGTGACGCGCTCGTTGCCCATACGACCGGCCATGCGCATGCCCTTGAAGACACGCCCAGGGGTGGCGCAGCCACCGATCGAACCGGGGGAGCGGTGCTTGCGCTGCACACCGTGACCGGCGCCGAGGCCCCGGAAGTTGTGCCGCTTCATGACACCGGCGAAGCCCTTGCCCTTGCTGTTGCCCGTGACGTCAACCTTGACGCCGGACTCGAACACCTCAGCAGTGATCTCCTGGCCGAGCGTGTACTCGCTGGCGTCGGAGGTGCGGAGCTCCACCAGGTGGCGGCGGGGGGTGACGTCGGCCTTGGCGAAGTGGCCCTTGAGGGGCTTGTTCACCTTGCGAGGGTCGATCTCGCCGAAGGCGATCTGGACCGACTCGTAGCCGTCGATGTCGTTCGTACGGACCTGGGTAACGACGCAGGGTCCGGCCTTGACCACGGTGACCGGGACGACACGGTTGTTCTCGTCCCAGACCTGGGTCATGCCGAGCTTCTCGCCCAGGACGCCCTTGATCTGCTTTGCCATCTTCTCGACGCCTCTCAGAGCTTGATCTCGATGTCAACGCCGGCCGGAAGGTCCAGGCGCATCAGCGAGTCAACGGTCTTGGGCGTCGGGTCGAGGATGTCGATCAGGCGCTTGTGCGTGCGCATCTCGAAGTGCTCGCGCGAGTCCTTGTACTTGTGCGGCGACTTGATGACGCAGTACACGTTCTTCTCAGTGGGCAGCGGCACCGGGCCCGCGACCGACGCACCAGTGCGCGTCACCGTCTCGACGATCTTCTTCGCCGAGGAGTCGATGACCTCGTGGTCGTAGGCCTTGAGCCGGATGCGGATCTTCTGTCCCGCCATGGCTACTCCGTAGTCCTGTCTCTATGTGGAAACGCTCTGGCTCCCGGTCGGCCGCGGAACTGGTCCGCCGCCTCTCCTCCGACCCACGCGGTCGGGCGTGTCGCACTCCCTCTACAGAAAATTCCCATACGGAAATTCCCTCTCCAAGGGGGTGCGGTCCCAAGACCGCGGTTCGGGGGAGAAACACCCACCGAGCGCCTGGTGTGCGCCGTGCTGACACTTCCCAGAAGATTCCCGTACGTCCGCTCTCATTGCTGCCCCGAGGGGCAGATTAAGGGCGACGAGTACTGTGGGACTCGCTTCCGGTCCTCCCGGCGGGAGGCGCGCAGCATCGGCACTCAACCGAGCAACTTGATTAGTCTGCCACACGAGGCACGTACTGCGCCAATCGGGCCGATGAGAATACCCCGCCGCGCGGAGAGGTCAAACTGCGCGGCGCGACGGGGTCCGGCCCGGAGGGCAGCGGCCGGCCGGGCCGGAGTGGCTCGGACACCTCGCCCGGGGCCCGCGTCGGCACCGGCTCCGCCCCGCCCGCCCTCTGGGGCTGCGGAGGGGCCCCTGGAAGGCCCCGCAGCCCCCGGGCCGGGGGGCAACGACAAAGGGCCCTCTCCCACCGCCGGAGCGGTGGGAGAGGGCCCTTCTGTCCAACATGGTGCCCGCTCGCGCGAGCTACCAGGTCAGCGCACGAAATTACTTCGTGATGCTGATGACCTGGCCGGCGCCGACGGTACGACCACCCTCACGGATGGCGAACTTGAGGCCCTCCTCCATGGCGACCGGCTGGATCAGCTCGACCGTCATCTCGGTGTTGTCGCCCGGCATGACCATCTCCGTGCCGGCCGGCAGGGTGACGACACCCGTGACGTCCGTGGTACGGAAGTAGAACTGCGGGCGGTAGTTGTTGAAGAACGGGGTGTGACGGCCACCCTCGTCCTTCGACAGGATGTAGGCCTGGGCCTCGAACTGGGTGTGCGGCGTGACCGAACCCGGCTTGATGATGACCTGGCCGCGCTCGACGTCCTCGCGCTTGATGCCGCGGAGGAGCAGACCGACGTTCTCGCCGGCCTGGCCCTCGTCGAGCAGCTTGCGGAACATCTCGATGCCGGTGACCGTGGTGGTGGTCTTCTCCTGCTTGATACCGATGATGTCGACGGTCTCGTTGACCTTCAGGACACCACGCTCGATACGGCCGGTGACGACGGTACCGCGACCGGTGATCGTGAAGACGTCCTCGACGGGCATGAGGAACGGCTTCTCGGTGTCACGCGGCGGGGTCGGGATCGCCTCGTCGACGGCGTCCATCAGGCCGAGGAGCTTGTCGCCCCACTCCTTGTCGCCCTCGAGCGCCTTCAGCGCGGAGACGCGGACGACCGGCAGGTCGTCGCCCGGGAACTCGTACTCGGAGAGGAGCTCACGAACCTCGAGCTCGACGAGCTCCAGGATCTCCTCGTCGTCCACCATGTCGGCCTTGTTCAGGGCGACGACGATGTACGGGACACCGACCTGGCGGGCCAGGAGCACGTGCTCCTTGGTCTGCGGCATCGGGCCGTCGGTGGCGGCGACCACGAGGATGGCACCGTCCATCTGCGCCGCACCGGTGATCATGTTCTTGATGTAGTCCGCGTGACCCGGGCAGTCGACGTGGGCGTAGTGACGCGCCTCAGTCTGGTACTCGACATGCGCGATCGAGATGGTGATACCGCGCTGGCGCTCCTCAGGAGCCTTGTCGATCTGATCGAAGGCCGAGGCCGCGTTCAGAGTCGGGTACTTGTCGTGCAGCACCTTGGTAATGGCGGCCGTAAGGGTCGTCTTACCGTGGTCAATGTGACCGATGGTGCCGATGTTGACGTGCGGCTTAGTCCGCTCGAACTTCGCCTTCGCCACGGGGGTCCTCCTGGAGAGTGGTTCTGTACGCCTTGCTCATCGGCGCCAGGTGATCTTTGCTGGATAGCCGGTTCCCCCGGGGCAACGGGAGTTTTGTTCCTGTTGCCCCAGAGGCTCCGGTGACAAGCCTAAAGCGTGAACTCGGAAGAGTTACTCGCCCTTGGCCTTCGCGATGATCTCCTCAGCGACGTTCCGGGGAACCTCGGCGTAGGAGTCGAACTGCATCGAGTAGCTGGCGCGACCCGAGGTCTTGCTGCGGAGGTCTCCGACGTAGCCGAACATCTCCGAAAGCGGCACGAGGCCCTTCACGACGCGGGCGCCGTGACGCTCCTCCATGGCCTGGATCTGGCCACGGCGGGAGTTGATGTCGCCGATGACGTCACCCATGTAGTCCTCGGGCGTGGTGACCTCGACGGCCATCATCGGCTCAAGGAGCACGGGAGAAGCCTTGCGCGCGGCCTCCTTGAAGGCCTGCGAACCGGCGATCTTGAAGGCGAGCTCCGAGGAGTCCACCTCGTGGTAGCCACCGTCGAGAAGAATGACGCGGACGCCGGTCATCTCGTAGCCGGCCAGGATGCCGAACTGCATGGCCTCCTGCGCACCCGCGTCGACCGAGGGGATGTACTCCCTCGGGATGCGGCCACCGGTGACCTTGTTCACGAACTCGTACGCCGGGCCGTCGGGCTCGGTGATGGGCTCGATCGCGATCTGCACCTTGGCGAACTGACCGGTACCACCGGTCTGCTTCTTGTGCGTGTAGTCGTGACGCTCGACGGTCTTGCGGATCGTCTCGCGGTACGCGACCTGCGGCTTGCCGACGTTGGCCTCGACCTTGAACTCGCGCTTCATACGGTCGACCAGCACCTCGAGGTGCAGCTCGCCCATACCGCCGAGGATGGTCTGGCCGGTCTCCTCGTCCGAGTGAACGTGGAAGGAGGGGTCCTCCTCCGCGAGACGCTGGATGGCTACACCCAGCTTCTCCTGGTCACCCTTGGACTTGGGCTCGATGGCGACCTGGATGACCGGAGCCGGGAAGTCCATGGACTCCAGGATCACGGGTGCCTTGTCGTCACACAGCGTCTCACCGGTGGTGGTCTGCTTCAGGCCCATGACGGCGACGATGTCGCCGGCGCCCACCGCGTCGATCTCCTCACGCTTGTTCGCGTGCATGCGGTAGATCTTGCCGATGCGCTCCTTCTTGCCCTTGACGGAGTTCAGCACCGCAGTGCCGGCCTCCAGGCGGCCCGAGTAAACCCGGACGAAGGTGAGCTTGCCGAGGTGCGGGTCGCTCATGATCTTGAACGCCAGCGCCGCGAGGGGCTCGTCGTCGGAAGGCCTGCGCCTCACGACGAGCTCCGCGTCCTTGACGTCGTGGCCTTCGATGGCCTCGATGTCCAGGGGCGACGGGAGGTAGCGGACGACCGCGTCGAGCAGGGGCTGGACGCCCTTGTTCTTGAAGGCCGTGCCACAGAACACCGCGGTGATCGTGGCGCCGTCGCCCTTGCCCGAACCGATGATGATCCGGCGGACGGCGGCGTGCAGCTGCTCGACGGTGGGCTCGATGCCCTCCAGGAACAGCTCCATGAGCTGGTCGTCGTTCTCGGCGACCGTCTCGACCAGCTTGGCGCGCCACTCTTCAGCGGCCTCGGTGTGCGTGGCCGGGATGTCGACGATGTCGTACATCTCGCCCTTGGTCGCCTCGGCGGACCAGACGAACGCCTTCATGGTGACCAGGTCGACAACGCCCTGGAAGTCCATCTCGGCGCCGATGGGGAGCTGCATGACGATCGGGACCGCGCCGAGGCGGGACTCGATCATGTCGACACAGCGGTGGAACTCGGCACCGGTACGGTCGAGCTTGTTGACGAAGCAGATGCGCGGCACGCCGTAGCGGTCCGCCTGACGCCAGACAGTCTCGGACTGCGGCTCCACACCGGCGACACCGTCGAACACGGTGACGGCACCGTCGAGGACGCGGAGCGAACGCTCCACCTCGACGGTGAAGTCCACGTGACCCGGGGTGTCGATGATGTTGATGGTGTGGTCGACGTCCTCGAGCGGCCAGTGGCAGGTCGTCGCGGCGGACGTGATCGTGATGCCGCGCTCCTGCTCCTGCTCCATCCAGTCCATCGTGGCTGCGCCGTCGTGGACTTCACCGATCTTGTAAGACACACCGGTGTAGAACAGGATGCGCTCGGTGGTGGTCGTCTTGCCCGCGTCGATGTGGGCCATGATCCCGATGTTGCGGACCTTGGCCAGGTCAAGCGAAGTGGTAGCCATAAGGCTTCGGTCTTCTCTCGGTCTCGATGTGGGGTGGGACTACCAGCGGTAGTGCGCGAAGGCCTTGTTGGACTCGGCCATCTTGTGGGTGTCCTCGCGCTTCTTGACGGCAGCGCCAAGACCGTTGGAGGCGTCGAGCAGCTCGTTCATGAGGCGCTCGGTCATGGTCTTCTCACGACGGGCGCGGGAGTAACCCACGAGCCAGCGGAGCGCCAGGGTCGACTGGCGACCCGGCTTGACCTCGACGGGGACCTGGTAGGTCGCGCCACCGACACGGCGGGACTTGACCTCCAGCGACGGCTTGACGTTCTCCAGCGCGCGCTTCAGCGTGATGACCGGGTCGTTGCCGGTCTTCTCGCGGAGGCCTTCCATGGCGCCGTAGACGATGCGCTCGGCGGTGGAGCGCTTGCCGTTCAGGAGGATCTTGTTGATGAGCGACGTCACCAGAGGAGATGCGTAGACCGGGTCGATGATGACCGGGCGCTTCGGGGCGGGGCCCTTACGAGGCATTCTTACTTCTCCTTCTTGGCGCCGTAGCGGCTGCGGGCCTGCTTGCGGTTCTTGACAGCCTGGGTGTCAAGCGCACCGCGGATGATCTTGTAACGAACACCCGGCAGGTCCTTCACACGGCCACCACGCACGAGCACGATCGAGTGCTCCTGCAGGTTGTGTCCCTCACCCGGAATGTAAGCGGTGACCTCGATGCCGGAGGTCAGACGCACACGCGCGACCTTACGCAGCGCCGAGTTCGGCTTCTTCGGGGTGGTCGTGAACACACGCGTGCAGACGCCGCGACGCTGGGGCGAAGCCTCAAGCGCGGGGGTCTTAGTCTTCTCGACCTTGTCCTGCCGGCCCTTACGGACCAGCTGCTGGATCGTAGGCACTACTTCTCCGGTTTCTGTGTGCCGTGTAGTGAAGCTAACCTGGAACTTTGCCGACCCACGCGGTCGGGTGTGTCGCATCCTGCGGACCTCCGCGCAAGCACGGAAACGCATGGATGACGGTGGCTCTTGCGACTCGCGTGCGGTTGATGGACACGCACGGGAGCCCAGGCACACCCCAGGCACAAGGTCTGAGCGTACCTACCTCATCCACTCCGGTCAAAACAAAGGCCGGCCACCCTAGCCCGCGGACGGCCACGACCCGTACCCCGCACGGCCCGCGGCGCCGGCGGGACCCGTCACGGACGACCGGGCAGCGCTTACACTGCCCAGCGGTTCGGCGAGATCAGCACCACCAGCAGGGAGCGGGACATTGAGCACGGTCACCCCGGAGCCGACGCCGTCGGCGTCCCCGCCCCCCGGAACCGGCCGGGAACCCGCCCCGTCCCGCCACGGGGCCTCCCGGCTCCCCCGGCCGTACGGGCCCCTGCTCGCCTTCCTGCTGACCTCGGCGGCCTTCTGCTCGGCCTGGGCCCTGCGGGGCACCTTCCCCTTCGGGAACACCGGCCGGGCCCTCAACGACCAGGCCAACCAGTACGTGCCCTTCCACCAGGCGCTGTGGGACCTCGTCCACGGCCAGGCCGCCGGCGACCTGCTCTTCACCTGGCGCGGCGGCTTCGGACAGCAGTTCCTGTCCGACTACTACACGTACCTGGGCAACCCCTTCTCGTGGCTGGCCGTCCTCGTCCCGCGCGCCCACGTCGACCTCGCCGTCTTCGTGATCACCCCGGTGACGATGGGCACCGCCGCCGCCGTGATGGCGGTGTACCTGGGCAAGCTCCACCCCGGCCCCTGGTGGCAGCGCGGTGTCCTCGGCGCCTGTTACGGGCTGTGCGGATGGGCGCTCAGCGACGCCTCGTACATCCCGATGTGGCTCTGGGGGCTGGTGGCGCTCCCGATGCTCGGGATCGCCGTCGAGTGGTGCCTGGAGGGGCGCCGCTGGCCGGGTGTGGCCGCGCTGGTGGCGCTCGCCTGGTTCGGGAACTTCTACACCGCGATGATGGCCACGATGGCCGCCTGCGTCCTGCTGGCCGTCCGGCTGGTGCTGCGCGACCTGACCGGCCGGCAGCGGATGCTGGCGGTGTGGCGGGCCGCGACCGCCGCCGCGACCGGCATCCTGCTCACCCTGCCCCTGCTGCTGCCCTCGTTCCTGTCCAGCGGCGCCGCCCAGCCCACCGGGGCCGCCGCCTTCACCCCGGTGCGGACCGAGATCTTCCTCGCTGGCCTGCTCCCGGCCACCCACCTGTGGGGCGGCCGTCCCCGGCTGTACGTGGCCTCGCTCGCCCTGATCCTGGCCGGGGCCTTCCTCCTCAACAGCCGGATCGCGGGGAGGACCCGGCTGGTGTGGACCGCCGCGACGGTGCTCGTCGCCGCCTCCTTCCAGTTCCCGCCCACCCAGTACCTGTGGCACGGGCTGGCCGTGCCCAACGGCAACCCGTACCGCGAGACCTTCGTCCTCAGCGCGATGCTCGTCGTCCTGGCCTGGCTGTCGCTGGCCCACCGGCCGCGCCCGCTCCACCTCGCGCTCGCCGCCGCCCTGCTGGTCGTGGCCGCCTTCGCGCTGCGCCGCACGGACGACTTCGGCGGCTGGACCTGGCCCGCCGTGCTCGGCGGCGGGGCGCTCTCGCTGCTGGCCCTGACCCTGCTCGCGCTGGGTGAGCGGCGCCGCGTCCTGGTCCCGGTCGCCGCCGTGCTGATGGCCGGGGTCGTCCTCGCCGAGTCCACCGCCGCCGCCGCGAACGCGGACGCCCGCCGGGCCCGGGAGCGCTGGGCGAAGCCCGTCCCGACCTCCAGCCAGTCGATCACGCACCACTTCGACGCCGTCCGGGAGGTGGACGGCTGGCCCGCCTACCGGACCGACTCCGGCGCGCCGCAGACCTCGTACAACGACGCCCTGGCCCTGCGGGCGGAGGGTCCGCAGTACTACAGCAGCTACCTGCCGGCCACCACCTACCAGGCGCTGGAGCCGCTGGGCTACGGCTACAAGAACGACGGGCGGACCTTCTTCGGCGCCGACAACCCGGTGCTCGACGCGATCTTCTCGATCGGCGCGCGGGTACGCCCGGGCGCCACGAAGGACAGCTGGACGGGCTCGACGTTCCCCGCTCCCCCGCTGGTCACCGTCCGGGACGGGGCGTACACCTCGCCCAACCCGGCGGGCAGCGTCTACGCCCACCAGGAGAACGTCCTGGGCGCCACCGTCTACGAGGTTCCCCGGGTCACGCGCGGCGGCGGGGCCGGGGAGCAGACGTACACGGCCCGGTGCGTGCCGGGCTCCGAGTCCTACTGGTTCTCCCCCGGGATCTACGGGACCCTGCGCGCGGGCGGCGCCGAGCACCGGCTGGAGGACCGGATGTCGGGCGTGCTCCGGCTCGGCCCGGTGCCCGCCTCGGGCCGGGTCGAGGTGGACGTGAGCACCCGGACCGCGGACGCGGACGCCGGGGAGCACCCGATCGGCTGTCTGGACCGCGCCGGGCTGGACACGGCCGTGCGCCACCTCACCGCCACCGGGGCCACCGGGGTCTCGGTGGGCGGCCACACCATCGAGGCCACGCTGGCACCCGGGGCCACCGGGACCGCCGTCGTCGCCATGACGAACGTCCCCGGCTGGCGGTGCGCGACGGGCCCGGGGGCGTCCGGTCCGGCGACCGCCCCCGGCGGCTTCCACGGCCTGGTCGCCCTGGAGCTGACCCCGGGCACCGACCGGATCTCCTGCGCCTTCACCCCGAGGGGCCTCCTCCCGGGCCTGGCCGGAGCCGCCCTCGCCCTCCTGACCCTCCTCCTGGTCCCCCTCACCCCCCACCTGCGCCGCCGCCGCAAACCCCGGTCGGCCTGAAAGGCGGGGGCGCCGTCGCTCTCAGCAGTGGTTCGCTCACCACGGGTTCCCGCGTTCCGGGGCCACGCGGACCCGGTTGTCAGTACATTGACCGCCGTGACGACCGGGGGGACCGCATGGCTCTGGAACACCTCCCGGGCGACGGAGGGCTGGACGACCGGGTCCCCTTCCTGGCCCGGCTGGAGAACGAGGACGGCACGGCATTACGGGCGCTCGGCCGCGAACTGTCCTTCGCGCCCCGGGACACCCTCATCCACCAGCACGAACCCTCCTCGCACATCCTGTTGATCCTGCGAGGCTGGACCAAGGTCACCGCCTCCGCGGCCAACGGCTACGAGGCCCTGCTCGCCCTGCGCGGGCCCGGCGACATCATCGGCGAGTCCGCCGGGCTGACCGGGCGCCCGCGTGCCGCCACAGTGACCGCGCTCGAACCGGTCCTCGCCGTGGCCGTGGAGCTGGAGCGCTTCCGGGAGTTCCTGGGCCGCTGTCCCGCCGTCATGTTCCAGTTGCTCGCCCTCACCTCCGACCGGAGCCGGGCCGGCGACCGGCGTCGGCTGGAGTTCGCGTCGCTGAGCGTGCGCGAGCGGCTCGCGGTCCTGCTGCTGGACCTCGCCCGGACCCACGGCCGGCGGACCGAGGAGGGCATGGAGATCGCCGTCGCGCTCAGCAAGCAGGAACTCGCCGGAGCCGTGAGCGCCTCGCGCGAGATGGTGCAGCGCCAGCTCAAAGAGTTCCGTGAGCGCGGGATCGTCAGTACGGGCCGCCGCGCGCTGGTGATCGTACGGCCGGACGTGCTGCGGCGGATCGCGCGTTCGCAGCCCCCGCCCGCCGGGTTCTGACCTCTTTCCTCCCTCCCGGCTCCGCCCGCCCGGCCCGTCGCGTCCCTCGCGTCGCGCCTTCTGTGCACACCGTCACACTCCGGGTGCGTCATCCGCCCTCACGGCGGTGCGCCCAGCTGCCGCAATCTCTCTTCCAGCAGGGATTCCCGACGAGAGGCGATCATGACCGACCCACTGTCCCGCACCTTGTTCCTGGTCGACACGGAGCGATTCAGCGACCGTGACGACGTCCAGCAGGGGTACCTGCGCCGGATGCTGTACGGCATCGTCGACCGGACCCTGCTGGCCGCCGGGGTCGACCAGACGTCACGGCTGCGCGCCGACCGGGGCGACGCGATCATGGAGCTGATCGATCCGCGGGTCCCGCTCACCACCCTCCTGCGGGCCCTGATCACCGAGGTACCCGCCGAGCTCCACGCGGTGAACCGGATGGCGGCGAGCACGGCACAGATCCGGCTGCGGGCGGTGCTCTCCGTCGGGTACGTGGCGATCGACGAGTACGACGGCTGGGTCGGTACCGACCTCAACCAGGCGTGCCGGCTCCTGGACGGCGAGCCCCTGCGGGCCGCGCTGCGCGAGCGTACGGACGACTACGCGCTCTGCGTCTCGGAGCCGGTCTACACGGGCATCGTCCGCCACGGCCACCGGGGCATCCCGGCCGGGAAGTTCGCCGAGATCACCGTGGACAGCAAGAACGGGCCGCTGCGGGCCTGGCTGTACGGGGACCTGCCGTCGGGTCCCACGGTGCCGGGGCCGGGCGGCGTTCCGGAACCGGCGACCGGACCGACGGCCGCTGGACCGGCGGCTGCGGCCCTCGCCCCGGAACCCGACGCGGCCCCCGCCTCCCCGGCCGGTGTCCGGTTTCACGGGGTCAACCACGGCATCGTGGCCGGAGGCATCCACGGCGGCGTCACCTTCGGCGCACCCGCACCCGCACCCGCACCCCGGGGACCCGGTGAGCCCGCGTGAGCACCGAAGCCGCCGGGCCGGAGCAGTCCGTACCGGCCACGGGCGACTCCACGGCGGAGCAGCTCCAGGGCGGAAAGGAGGCGGACGCCCCGAAGGAACGGGCCCAGGAGGCCTGGGACACCCGGCGCGACCTGGACGCCCACGCCCCGGATTCGATGCGGTTCGACGGCGTCAACCACGGCGCCGTCGCCGACCTGATCGTCGGCGACGTCGTCATGGGCGGCAAGACCGAGGTCCACTACCAGTTCGGGGGCTTCGGCACCGCCCACACCTCCGGCGAGATCCCGCGGGCGACCCTGGACCGGCTGGCCGGCACCTTCGTCGCGGACGGGACCCCCTTCGAGGCCTTGCTGGAACGGCTGCGCGAGGAACGGGTCCTCGTCCTGACCGGAACCCCGTTCACCGGCCGCCGCACGGCGGCCCTGATGCTGCTGCACCGCCTGGGCGCCACCCCGGTCCACGCACTGGACCGGGAGACCTCCCCCGGGGAGCTGGGCCGGATGTTCACCGCATCCGGCGAGGCCCGCGGTCATCTGCTCTGCGATCTGGCGACCGACCGTGACCAGCCGCTGCGCGAGGCCCAGCTGCTGGCCCTGCGCGGCCGGATGCGGGAGCACGACGGCTACCTGGTGATCACCACCGGCCACAGCCCGTACATCGAGACCGACATCCGCACCGCCTCCTGGTCGCCGCCCGCGGCCCGGGCCGTCCTGTCGGCCCGGCTGCACCGGCAGGCCGGGCCCGAGGCCGCCGGACGGCTGCTGGCGCTGCCCGCGGTCGCCGGGTTCCTCGCCCGTGACCACCAGGTGCGGGAGGCCGCCGGGTACGCGGCCGTCCTCATCCGGCACGCCCAGGACGACGGGGACCCGTCCCGGATCGAGCGGTACTCCCTGTCCCGGCTGGAGAGCCAGATCCAGGAGTGGTTCTCGGAGGCCGAGACCACCCTGCACCTGCGGGAGAAGGCGTTCCTGATCGCGCTGGCCGCCTTCGACGGCGGGCCGTACGCGCTGACCGCCGAGCTCAGCGACCTCCTCTACACGGAGCTGCGGCGCACGGGCGACCCCCAGCAGCAGACCCCGATCCCGGTCTTCGGCACCCACATCGGCAGGCGGCTCCAGGTGGCCAGGGCCATCACGCGTCAGGCGAGCGAGGAGACCGAGTGGGGTCCGGTCACCCAGGTGACGGCCTCGTTCCTGGACGACCGGACCCCGCTGGTGCTGCTGCGCGAGGTGTGGACCGGGCACCCGTCCGCCCGGCCCGCGCTGGTCAACTGGCTCGACCGGCTCGCCCTGGACGGCCGACCGCTGGTGCGGACCCGGGCCGCCGCCACCGTGGCCGTCCTCGCCTACACCGATCTGCCGTCCGCGATGGCCCTGGTGATCGAGGTCTGGGCGACGTCCCGGCGGGTCCGCCGGCGCACCACGGCCGTCACCGCGCTCACCCTCGCCCACCGGATCGGCGCCCCGAACATCCCCCGGATCATCGACGACTGGAGCACCGGTTCCGGGGAACCGGAGCGTTGCTGGGTCGCGGTCCGGGCCCAGGGGCTCATCGGCTCCGAACGCCCGGAACAAGCCCTGGCCGCCCTGCGGTCCCAGGCCCGCAGCCAGAGCGTCAGGAGCGGTGAGGACGGCAGGAGCGACACGGCCGACTCGCTGGTGGCCAAGGAGCTCCCGGTCTCCGTCGGCCTGCTGCTGCTCTCCCCCAGGGCCGACGAGGTCCTCGCCGAGCTGCTGCGCACCCTGCACGACCACCGGTCGTCCCTGGAACTGGCCGTCGGAGGCTTCCTGGCCGCCTGCCGCCGCAACGACGACGACGAGGGCGGCCGGGAACGGCCGCTGGTCCTGGAGTGGTACGCCCGGTCCGGGCGGACCCGGACCCCGGCCGCGTCCGGCATCGCCCTGCTGCTGCGCACCGCCCTCGCCGACCGCCGGTTCACCGCCGACGCCACCGAGGTGCTGCGCGGCTGGGTGCTCGCGGCCGACCGGGACGAGGACACCGAATGGGCGCTGGCCGCGCTGCTGCCCGCCCTGGTCACCACCGCGCGCGAACGCGACCGGCTGGACTACCTGCTGCGCAAGCCCCAGGGAGACGAGGGCGGCGCGTTCCCGGAGGCCGCAGCCCGGCTGCGCACCGTGCTCCCGCACACCGGACCCGCCTGAAGACCCGTACGCCGTCAAGGAGACCCGTACCCATGGCCCACTTCCTCCGCCCGCCCGACTGGGACCCGCACACCCACCGGCACAGCGAGCTCGTCGACCCGGTGGTCACGGTCCGCCAGTTCGGCCGGTTCGGCCTCACCCGCAAGGCGCCGACCCGGATCGACCACGCGCTCGTCTACGTGACGCCGAAGGGCACGTACGAGGCGTACCCGCCGCCGCACCGGCCGGGCACGGCCCGGCGCTACACCGCCGTGTACGAGGTGGACATGGGCGTCCATCCCGTCGACGTGGCACTGCGGTTGCCGAGCGACAACGACGCCCACGAGTTCGTCGCGACCGCCGGGCTCACCTGGCAGGTCACCGATCCGGCGCAGTACGTACGCAGTGGCTGCCGTGACGTGCCCCGGCTGCTGACCGGCGAACTGGAGCAGGTGTCCCGGCCGGTGACCCGGCACTTCCCGATCGGGTCGAGCGCGGCGGCGGAGGACGCGCTGCTGACGGCCCTGCGGTGCGGCAAGCCGCTGGGCGAGGCGGCGGGGCTGCACACCACCTGGACGGTACGGCTGCGCCGGGACACGGACGGCATCGCGCACGAGCGGCGGCTCCAGGCCATCCACCACGCGGCGCGGGAGGAGATCCTCGTGCAGCGGCGCGGCGCGGAGGTCGACGCGGGCATCGGCGCGCGGGACCTGGAGAACGGGCGCCACCTGCACGAACAGGAGATCCAGCGACAGCGCTGGGAGCGCGAACGGGCGCTGGAGCGGGCCCGGTACGAGCTGGAGCTCCAGCGGTACGAGGCCCAGAAGATCGACTTCTACCAGCGCCACCTGGCCCACGGCGGGGTCCAGGCGTGGGCCCTGCAACTGGCCCGGCGCCCGGAGGACACCGAGCTGGTCCTGAAGGGGATGCGGGACCACGAGCTAGCACTGATCCAGGCCCAGGTGACCCTGGTCCAGAAGCTGCTGGGCTCGGAAGGGGGCGAGGCTCACCAGGTCGAGGGACCCCAGCAGCTGATGCTCCAGATGATCCACGACTTCTTCGCCCAGCGGCTCCCCCGGGCCGCCACCCTGGAGCTGCCGGAACTCCCCGGGTGGCAGCCGCCGCCCGGCTACGGCCTGACCGCCGCCCCTCCGGAGACCACCGGGAGCGAAAAGGGCACGGGTGATCGCGGCGGCCGGAAGAACCCCGGCAGTCCCGGTCCCGGTACACCCGGCGGCCCCGACGGTTCCCGCACCTCCGGCCGTCCCGGCGATTCCGGCGATGATCCCCGGTGACCGTCCCGGCCGGCCACGAAGCCACCCTCCGGCTGCTCGCCGAGCTGCGCGCGGAGATCGCCAGGGCCGACAGCAAGGCCTCGGTACTGGTCGGAGCACTCGGCATGACGGCCGGGCTGGTCAGCGCCCTGCTCGCCGGACAACGCTGGCAGCCGGGTCTGCTCTCCACCGCCGGAACCGCCGTCTGGTACACGGGGGCCGGGGCGCTCGTCGTGGCCCTGCAGTCGCTGCTGCTGGCGGTGCTCCCCCGGTACCGCACCGATGCCTGGCAGTCCGGGACTCCCCTCTCGTACTTCGGGGACATCCGTTCCGCGTACCGGCAGGGACGCCTCGCCGAGGCCCTGGCCGACACCGAGCGCGATCCCGGTACCTCCCTGGTCGCGGCCCTGGCGGAGAACAGCCGGATCGCCGCCCGTAAGCACCAATGGATCAGGACGGGTCTGGCCGCCTTCTGCACCGGCGCCCTGCTGCTGCCCGTCGCCCTGCTCATCGGCTGAGACCGGCCCGGAGGAACCTCGTGAACCCGTCACCCGATCCTCGGTACCCCGCGCGCCCGGCGGCTCCGGTGTACCCCACGGCCCCCACGACCCCGGTGTACCCGGCAGCCCCTGCCGGTCCCCTCCACACCACGCCTCCCGCAGCTCCCGCGCCTTCCGTACCTCCGGTCCCGGCCACCCCGTGCCCGTACCCTCCGCACCCGGCCGCCGCCCCGGCGCCTTTTCTCCGGCCCCCGCAACCCCCGCCGGAGGCGGGCCCGTACTCGGGCGGCCCCGACGACCTGGAGTACCGCACCGCCCCGGGCACCCGTGTCGTCCACCGCGCCCGGCAGCGCGGCGCCGACGCCACCGCCTGGGGGCAGCTCCTGCTCCACGTCCCCGGTTTCCTGCTGAGCCTGGCCGTGGTGGCATCGGCCGCCGTGCTCCTCGAACACGGGGCCCGGCTGCCCTCCTGGCTGCCTGTCCTCCTCTGGACCCTCTCCGGCGCGCTCGTCTTCCACCGCCCCAGCGAACGGCTCCTCGCCCGCCACCTGCACGGACTGCAGCACCCGCTCCCCGACGAGCTCGCCGTGCTCACCCCGGTCTGGCGCGAGGTCACCGCGCGCGCCGGTGTCGACGGCAGCCGCTACGAGCTGTGGATCGAGAACAGCGGGCATCCGAACGCGTCCGCGGCGGCCGGTCACCTCGTCGGCGTCACCCGGTACGCCGTGGAGAGACTCCCCCGGTCCCAGCTGGCCGCCGTCCTGGCCCACGAACTCGGCCACCACACCGGCGGCCATGCCTGGTCGGGCCTGCTCGGCTGGTGGTACGGGCTGCCCGGACGGGCCCTGTGGTGGTTCCTCCTGCGGGCGGCGCACCTCGTACTGCGGTCCGCTCGGCCCTCCGCCGGGAGGCGGCGCTCCGGCCCGGCCCTCCTCGTCCTCCTGGCGGGCATCCTCCTGACCGCCCTCGCCGGCTGGTTCGCCGTCCGCGCCGTCGCAGCCCTGTACGGGCTCCCGCTGGTCCTGATTGGCCTCCCCTGCGCCATGGCCGCGCTGCGCCGCCGCGCCGAGCTGCGGGCCGACGCGCACGCCGCCGCGCTGGGCTTCGCCCCCGGCCTCGCCCGGATGCTCCACGACACGCTCGCCGAGGAGGAGGAGCGGGGCGGCCCCGGGTCCCGGGGGCGGGCCGCCTTCGCCGGGGCCGGCCTGCTGGCGCGGCTGCTCTCGTCCCACCCTGACCACCGGACCCGGCTGCACCACCTCCGGCCGTACCTGAGGGCCACCCCCGGAACGCCGCAGGGCGGCCACCCTTTCGGGTGACCGCCCTGCGGTCCTGCGGTTACTGCTCGGGTCGGACTCAGCCGTTGTACGGGCCGTAGTCGTAGTCCTCCAGCGGGACAGCCTGGCCGGAGCCGGTGCCGAAGGGCGAGTAGTCGATGTCGTCGTAGCCGACGGCCGAGTACATCGCGGCCTTGGCCTCCTCGGTGGGCTCCACCCGGATGTTGCGGTAGCGGGCGAGACCCGTACCGGCCGGGATGAGCTTGCCGATGATGACGTTCTCCTTGAGGCCGATCAGGGAGTCGGACTTGGCGTTGATCGCCGCGTCCGTCAGAACCCTGGTCGTCTCCTGGAAGGACGCCGCCGACAGCCACGACTCGGTGGCGAGCGAGGCCTTGGTGATACCCATCAGCTGCGGACGGCCGGAGGCGGGGTGACCGCCCTCGGTGACCACACGACGGTTCTCGGTCTCGAACTTCGACCGCTCGACGAGCTCGCCCGGCAGGAGCTCCGCGTCGCCGGACTCGATGATCGTCACGCGGCGCAGCATCTGCCGGATGATGATCTCGATGTGCTTGTCGTGGATCGACACGCCCTGCGAGTTGTAGACCTTCTGGACTTCGCCGACCAGGTGGACCTGGACGGCACGCTGGCCGAGGATGCGCAGCACGTCGTGCGGGTTGGTGGCACCCATGGTGAGCTTCTGGCCCACCTCGACGTGGTCGCCCTCGTGCACGATGACCTTGGCGCGCTTGGAGATCGGGAACGCCGTCTCCTCGCTGCCGTCGTCGGGCGTGATGACGATCTTCTTCGTCTTCTCGGTCTCCTCGATCCGCACGCGGCCGGCGGCCTCGGAGATCGGGGCGACACCCTTCGGGGTACGGGCCTCGAAGAGCTCGACGACACGCGGCAGACCCTGCGTGATGTCGTCACCGGCCACACCACCGGTGTGGAAGGTACGCATCGTCAGCTGGGTACCGGGCTCACCGATGGACTGGGCGGCGATGATGCCGACCGCCTCACCGATGTCGACCAGCTTGCCGGTGGCCAGCGAGCGGCCGTAGCAGAAGGCACAGGTGCCGACCGCGGACTCGCAGGTCAGGACCGAGCGGGTCTTGACCTCCTCGACGCCGTTGGCGACCAGGGCGTCGATGAGCACGTCACCGAGGTCGACGTTGGCCGGCGCGATGACCTTGCCGTCGATGACGACGTCCTCGGCCAGCATGCGGGCGTAGATCGAGGTCTCGACGTCGTCGGCCTTGCGCAGCGCGCCGTCCTCGCCGCGAACGGCGATCTTCAGCTTCAGACCGCGCTCGGTGCCACAGTCCTCCTCGCGGATGATGACGTCCTGCGAGACGTCCACCAGACGACGGGTGAGGTAACCCGAGTCGGCGGTACGCAGGGCGGTGTCCGCCAGACCCTTACGGGCACCGTGCGTGGAGATGAAGTACTCCAGAACGGTGAGGCCCTCACGGAAGGACGCCTTGATCGGACGCGGGATGGTCTCGTTCTTCGCGTTCGACACCAGACCACGCATACCGGCGATCTGTCGCATCTGCATCATGTTTCCTCGGGCACCCGAGTCAACCATCATGAAGATGGGGTTCGTCTTGGGGAAGTTCGCGTTCATCGCCTCGGCAACCTCGTTGGTCGCCTTGGTCCAGATCGCGATGAGCTCCTGCGTGCGCTCGTCCTTGGTGATCAGACCGCGCTCGTACTGCTTCTGGACCTTCTCGTCCAGCTCCTCGTAGCCCTTGACGATGGCCTTCTTGGCCTCGGGCACGACGATGTCGGAGATGGCCACGGTGACGCCCGAACGGGTCGCCCAGTGGAAGCCGGCCGCCTTCAGGTTGTCGAGCGTCGCCGCCACGATGACCTTGGGGTAGCGCTCCGCCAGGTCGTTGACGATCTCGGAGAGCTGCTTCTTGCCCACCGAGTAGTCGACGAACGGGTAGTCCTCGGGCAGCAGCTCGTTGAAGAGCGCGCGGCCCAGCGAGGTGCGCAGCCGGAAGCTGTCGCCCTGCTGGAACTCCGGCTCGCCCTCCTCGGTGACCGGCGGCACCCAGCCGCGCGGCGGGATGGTGCCCACCGGGAAGCGGATGTCGACGGACGACTGGAGCGCGAGCTCGCCGTTGTCGAACGCCATGGTCGCCTCGGCGGTCGAGCCGAACGCGCGGCCCTCGCCCTTGACGTCACGGAGCTCACCGTCGGTGGTCAGGAAGAACAGACCGAGGACCATGTCCTGGGTCGGCATCGTGACCGGACGGCCGTCGGCCGGCTTGAGGATGTTGTTCGAGGACAGCATCAGGATGCGGGCCTCGGCCTGCGCCTCCGCGGAGAGCGGCAGGTGCACGGCCATCTGGTCACCGTCGAAGTCCGCGTTGAACGCGGTGCAGACGAGCGGGTGGATCTGGATGGCCTTGCCTTCGACCAGCTGGGGCTCGAAGGCCTGGATGCCGAGACGGTGCAGCGTGGGCGCACGGTTCAGCAGCACCGGGTGCTCGGCGATGACCTCTTCGAGCACGTCGTAGACGACCGTACGGCCGCGCTCGACCATGCGCTTCGCCGACTTGATGTTCTGCGCGTGGTTCAGGTCGACCAGGCGCTTCATCACGAACGGCTTGAAGAGCTCCAGCGCCATGGCCTTCGGCAGACCGCACTGGTGCAGCTTGAGCTGCGGACCGACGACGATCACGGAACGCGCGGAGTAGTCCACGCGCTTGCCGAGGAGGTTCTGGCGGAAGCGGCCCTGCTTGCCCTTCAGCATGTCGCTGAGGGACTTCAGGGGGCGGTTGCCGGGACCGGTCACCGGACGACCACGACGACCGTTGTCGAAGAGGGCGTCGACGGCCTCCTGGAGCATGCGCTTCTCGTTGTTCACGATGATCTCGGGGGCACCGAGGTCGAGAAGGCGCTTCAGGCGGTTGTTGCGGTTGATCACGCGGCGGTACAGGTCGTTCAGGTCGGAGGTCGCGAAGCGGCCACCGTCCAGCTGCACCATCGGACGCAGGTCCGGCGGGATGACCGGCACGCAGTCGAGCACCATGCCCTTGGGGCTGTTGCTGGTCTGCAGGAAGGCGGAGACGACCTTGAGGCGCTTGAGCGCACGGGTCTTCTTCTGGCCCTTGCCACTGCGGATGATCTCGCGGAGGCGCTCGGCCTCCTCCTCCAGGTCGAAGGACTCCAGACGCTTCTGCAGCGCCGCGGCGCCCATCGAGCCGTCGAAGTAGGTCCCGAAGCGGTCGCGCAGCTCGCGGTAGAGCAGCTCGTCGCCCTCCAGGTCCTGGACCTTGAGGTTCTTGAAGCGGTTCCAGACCTCGTCCAGACGGTCGATCTCGCGCTGGGCGCGGTCACGGAGCTGCTTCATCTCGCGCTCGGCGCCTTCGCGCACCTTGCGGCGCACGTCGGCCTTGGCGCCCTCGGCCTCAAGCTCGGCCAGGTCGGTCTCGAGCTTCTTGGCACGGCCTTCGAGGTCCGCGTCACGGCGGTTCTCGATCTGCTGGCGCTCGATGGAGACGTGGGTCTCCAGCGACGGGAGGTCGCGGGTGCGACGCTCGTCGTCCACGAACGTGATCATGTACGCGGCGAAGTAGATGACCTTTTCGAGGTCCTTCGGCGCGAGGTCCAGCAGGTAGCCGAGGCGCGACGGGACGCCCTTGAAGTACCAGATGTGGGTGACGGGAGCGGCAAGCTCGATGTGGCCCATCCGCTCACGGCGCACCTTGGCACGCGTGACCTCTACGCCACAACGCTCGCAGATGATGCCCTTGAAGCGGACACGCTTGTACTTACCGCAGTAGCACTCCCAGTCCCGGGTCGGACCGAAGATCTTCTCGCAGAAGAGTCCGTCCTTCTCGGGCTTGAGGGTGCGGTAGTTGATGGTCTCCGGCTTCTTGACCTCGCCGTGGGACCAGGTTCGGATGTCGTCCGCGGTGGCAAGGCCGATCCGCAGCTCGTCGAAGAAGTTGACGTCGAGCACTGTGCGTCAATCCCTCTTTCGGGGTCGAGTCTCAATCATGGTCTGAACGGTCCCGGGGGCGACGGGGGGCTCACTCAGGGAGCCCCCCGTCAGGCCCGTCAGACCTCTTCGACGCTGCTCGGCTCACGCCGGGACAGGTCGATACCGAGCTCCTCCGCCGCGCGGAAGACGTCCTCGTCGGTGTCGCGCATCTCGATGGACATGCCGTCCGAGGACAGCACCTCCACGTTGAGGCAGAGCGACTGCATTTCCTTGATGAGCACCTTGAAGGACTCGGGAATGCCCGGCTCGGGGATGTTCTCGCCCTTGACGATGGCCTCGTAGACCTTCACGCGGCCGGTGACGTCGTCGGACTTGATGGTCAGCAGTTCCTGGAGGGCGTAAGCGGCGCCATAAGCCTCCAGCGCCCACACCTCCATCTCACCGAATCGCTGGCCACCGAACTGTGCCTTACCACCCAGCGGCTGCTGCGTGATCATCGAGTACGGACCGGTCGACCGGGCGTGGAGCTTGTCGTCGACCAGGTGGTGGAGCTTGAGGATGTACATGTACCCGATCGAGACCGGGTCCGGGAACGGCTCGCCGGAGCGGCCGTCGAACAGACGCGCCTTGCCGGACGGGAGGACCAGGCGGTCGCCGTCGCGGTTCGGGATGGTGTGCTCGAAGAGGCCGGCGAGTTCGTCCTCACGGGCACCGTCGAACACCGGGGTGGCGACGTTGGTACCGGGCGCGACCTTGTCGGCGCCGATGACCTTCAGCCGCTCGGCCCACTCCTCGCCGAGCCCGGAGACGTCCCAGCCGCGGCTGGCGAGCCAGCCGAGGTGGATCTCCAGGACCTGTCCCGGGTTCATTCGGGACGGGACACCCAGCGGGTTCAGGATGATGTCGACCGGGGTGCCGTCCTCCAGGAACGGCATGTCCTCGATCGGAAGGATCTTGGAGATGACGCCCTTGTTGCCGTGACGGCCGGCGAGCTTGTCACCATCGGTGATCTTGCGCTTCTGGGCGACGTAGACGCGGACCAGCTGGTTCACGCCCGGGGGAAGCTCGTCGCCCTCCTCGCGGTCGAAGACGCGGACACCGATGACCTTGCCGATCTCACCGTGAGGAACCTTGAGCGAGGTGTCGCGCACCTCGCGGGCCTTCTCACCGAAGATCGCGCGGAGCAGTCGCTCCTCCGGGGTCAGCTCGGTCTCACCCTTGGGCGTGACCTTGCCGACCAGGATGTCACCGGCGACGACGTCCGCACCGATGCGGATGATGCCGCGCTCGTCGAGGTCCGCGAGGACCTCCTCGGAGACGTTCGGGATGTCCCGGGTGATCTCCTCGGGGCCGAGCTTGGTGTCACGGGCGTCGACCTCGTGCTCCTCGATGTGGATCGAGGAGAGGACGTCGTCCTGGACGAGGCGCTGCGACAGGATGATCGCGTCCTCGTAGTTGTGACCCTCCCACGGCATGAACGCGACGAGCAGGTTCTTGCCGAGGGCCATCTCGCCCTCTTCGGTCGCCGGACCGTCGGCGAGGACCTGGGCCTCGATGATCCGGTCACCCTCGTTGACGATGACCTTCTGGTTGACCGAGGTGCCCTGGTTCGAGCGGGAGAACTTGGCGACGCGGTACGTGGTGTACGTGCCGTCGTCGTTGGCGACGGTGATGTAGTCGGCCGAGACCTCCTGGACGACACCGTCCTTCTCCGCCTTGATCGAGTCACCGGCGTCGACCGCACAGCGGTACTCCATGCCGGTGCCGACGAGCGGGGCCTCCGCCTTGATCAGCGGAACGGCCTGGCGCATCATGTTCGCGCCCATGAGGGCACGGTTGGCGTCGTCGTGCTCCAGGAAGGGGATCATCGCGGTCGCGACGGACACCATCTGGCGCGGGGAGACGTCCATGTAGTCGACGTCGTCGCCGGCGATGTAGTCGATCTCGCCGCCACGACGGCGGACCAGCACGCGGTTCTCGGTGAAGCGCATGTCCTCGGACAGGCCGGCGTTGGCCTGGGCGATGACGAAGCGGTCCTCCTCGTCGGCGGTCAGGTAGTCGACCTCGTCGGTGACGACACCCTCGATGACCTTGCGGTACGGGGTCTCGACGAAGCCGAAGGCGTTGACCCGGCCGTAGGAGGCGAGCGAGCCGATCAGACCGATGTTCGGGCCTTCGGGGGTCTCGATCGGGCACATGCGGCCGTAGTGCGAGGGGTGCACGTCACGGACCTCGAAGCCGGCCCGCTCACGGGAGAGACCGCCGGGACCCAGCGCCGAGAGACGACGCTTGTGCGTCAGACCCGACAGCGGGTTGTTCTGGTCCATGAACTGCGACAGCTGGCTGGTGCCGAAGAACTCCTTGATGGAGGCGACGACCGGCCGGATGTTGATCAGGGTCTGCGGCGTGATCGCCTCGACGTCCTGGGTGGTCATCCGCTCGCGGACGACGCGCTCCATACGAGCCAGACCCGTGCGGACCTGGTTCTGGATGAGCTCGCCGACGTTGCGCAGACGACGGTTGCCGAAGTGGTCGATGTCATCGGTCTCGACCACGATCGAACGGCCGGACTCGCCGGTCGTCTCGGTCTCGCCGGCGTGCAGCTTGACCAGGTACTTGATCGTCGCGATGACGTCGTCGGTGGTGAGCACACCGGCGTCGAGCGGCTCGTCGGCGCCGAGCTTCTTGTTCACCTTGTAGCGGCCGACCTTCGCGAGGTCGTAGCGCTTCGGGTTGAAGTAGAGGTTCTCGAGCAGCGTCTGAGCGGCCTCACGGGTCGGCGGTTCGCCCGGACGCAGCTTGCGGTAGATGTCGAGCAGCGCGTCGTCCTGACCCTGGGTGTGGTCCTTCTCCAGGGTGGCGCGCATGGACTCGTACTCGCCGAACTCCTCAAGGATCTGCTCGGTGGTCCAACCGAGAGCCTTCAGGAGAACGGTGACGGACTGCTTGCGCTTGCGGTCGATGCGGACACCGACCATGTCGCGCTTGTCGATCTCCATCTCCAGCCAGGCACCCCGGGACGGGATGATCTTGGCGGAGAAGATGTCCTTGTCGGACGTCTTGTCGATGGAGGAGTCGAAGTAGACACCGGGGGAACGGACGAGCTGCGACACGACGACACGCTCGGTGCCGTTGATGACGAAGGTGCCCTTGTTGGTCATGAGCGGGAAGTCGCCCATGAAGACCGTCTGAGACTTGATCTCACCGGTCTCGTTGTTCGTGAACTCGGCGGTGACGAACAGCGGCGCCGCGAAGGTGAAGTCGCGGTCCTTGCACTCGTCGACGGAGTTCTTCGCCGGCTCGAAACGGTGGTCGCGGAAGGTCAGCGACATCGACCCGGAGAAGTCCTCGATCGGCGAGATCTCCTCGAAGATCTCTTCCAGACCTGACTTGGTGGGGACGTCCTGTCCACTCTCGAGCGCCGACTCGACGCGAGACTTCCAGGCCGCGTTCCCGAGCAGCCAGTCAAAGCTCTCGGTCTGCAGCGCCAGGAGGTTCGGAACCTCGAGGGGCTCCTTGATCTTTGCAAAGGAGATGCGCAGCGGGGCGGTGCTGGCACCGTTGTTCGTATTGGTCGAGGCGTTGCGCGAGGCGGCCAAGAGGGGGTCCTTCCGAGGGCTCGGACTCACTACGCGCGTACCGGTCCCAGCCGACACAGAAGACCGATGCTCCCGATCTGGAAGAAGACCAGGTCAGTGCGGTTCAATCAGTGTGCTCAAGCGTGGGTATGCCCCTGGCGACGGGCAGGGGGCAGCTAACAGGCAGCGCAAAGGGTCAGTGTAGCCACTTGGCTCACTGATGTCCAGACCAGGTTTCCGGAAACCGGCAACAGGCCCTTCCCCTTGTAGTCCAATGCTGCGGCTCTGGTACACAGAGCGCGTATCAGTACTGCCCTCTTCGTAGCCGATCCATGCCTCGAATCCTGGATCGGGCTGTCCGAGCGTGCGACGGATCTGAGAATTGCGCGCCGCGTGCCGTTCGTCAAGGCCCCCTGCTCCGTGCGGATCATCACCGGACCCTGGCGCGGGGCAACGAAGATCACCCTACTCCCCCGTGAGACCAGGGCAAATCAGGCACCCCGGGTACGCCGAAGGGCGACCACCCTTACGGGTGATCGCCCTTCACTGAGGCCTCGTGGAGGCCCCAGAGGTGTTACTTGACCTCGACCGAGGCGCCGGCACCCTTGAGGGCCTCGGCAGCCTTCTCCGCGGCCTCCTTGGCAACCTTCTCCAGGACGGGCTTCGGAGCGCCGTCGACGAGGTCCTTGGCCTCCTTCAGACCCAGGGAGGTCAGCTCGCGCACGACCTTGATGACCTGGATCTTCTTGTCACCGGCGGCGGTGAGGACGACGTCGAACTCGTCCTGCTCCTCGACGGCCTCGGCGGCGGCCGGGCCGGCGGGGCCGGCAACGGCGACGGCCGCGGCGGCGGTGACGTCGAACTTCTCCTCGAAGGCCTTCACGAACTCGGAGAGCTCGATGAGGGTCATGTCCTCGAACTGGCCGAGGAGGTCATCCTGAGAGAGCTTCGCCATGATGGGCGATCCTTCCACTAAATCGGCAGGTGCCGGATGTATATAGAGGCGGGCGTCACGGCCCGCTACGACCCGCGCGCTAGGCGGCGCGGATCAGTGCGCGAGCCGAATTACTCGGCACCGCCCTGCTCGGCGAGCTTGACGCGAAGCGCTTCCGCGGTGCGGACGAACTTCGACGGCAGCGCCTGGAAGAGCGAGGCAGCCTGAGACTGCTTGCCCTTGAACGCGCCGGCCAGCTTGCTGAGCAGAACCTCGCGGGACTCGAGGTCCGCGAGCTTCTTGATCTCATCGGCGGTGAGCGCCTTACCATCAAGGACACCCGCCTTGATGATGAGGTTCGGGTTGTCCTTGGCGAAGTCACGCAGGCTCTTCGCCGACTCCACCGGGTCACCGGTGATGAAGGCGACCGCGGTCGGACCAGCGAAGTGCTCGTCCAGCGCGGTGATCCCGGCCTGGTTGGCCGCAATCTTGGTCAGCGTGTTCTTCACCACGGCGTACTGGGCGTTCTCACCGAGCGAACGACGCAGCGTCTTGAGCTGCGCGACGGTGAGACCCCGGTACTCGGTCAGCACAGCGGCGTTCGAGCTCTGGAACTGGTCCGTGAGCTCGGCTACCGCGGCAGCCTTGTCGGGCCTTGCCATAGAGCGTCGGCCTCCTTCCGGGTGATGAGGACCGCTCAGAAGGGGCTGGACAATACGAAACGCCCCGGCGCAAGCGCACGGGGCGTAAGCTCGACCGAAATGAATCCGGGAGCCTTTCCACGAACACCTGCGCAGGTCGTTCGCATTCAGCGAATCCTTCGGTCACCGCACCCTTTCAGGCACAGCAACGACCAGCGGTCTTTGGCTTCCTCGGAAGAGTACGTGAACGGTGCCCCGGCGAGCAAATCGGCCGAAGACCGGCCTCCGCGCCGCACCGCCCCGGGTGTCCGGACACCTGGAAGAGCCTCCCGAGGGGGCTCGCTCCCCCGCCTCCGAGGGGGGAGAGGTCCCCGCCAGGCCCCGCACCTGGCACGCTACGCACCCCTGCCCCCGTACCTGCGCGCACGGGCGTGCGAGCCCCCGTACCCGGCCTGACCCTGGCCTCCGGGGCCCGTAGCGGGAAGCTGGGACTGCCAGGGCCTGCCGGACACGCGAACGGGCCCCCCGCCGCCCCGGTGAGGGGGAGGCGAGGGGCCCGTTCAGTCACTCAGGGTGAGCCGTCAGGCCCGGACCCTTCAGACCGCGGCCGGGTCTTCCTCGACGAGGAGGTTCCGGGTGCGGTTGGAGTCCAGCTGGATGCCGGGGCCCATGGTGGTGCTCAGGGCGGCCTTCCTGATGTAGCGGCCCTTCGCGGCGGACGGCTTCAGACGAAGGATCTCGTCCAGGGCCGCACCGTAGTTCTCGACCAGCTGCTCATCGGAGAAGGAGACCTTGCCGATGATGAAGTGCAGGTTCGAGTGCTTGTCGACGCGGAACTCGATCTTGCCACCCTTGATCTCGGTGACAGCCTTGGCGACGTCCATGGTGACGGTGCCGGTCTTCGGGTTCGGCATCAGGCCACGGGGACCGAGCACGCGGCCGAGGCGGCCGACCTTGCCCATGAGGTCCGGGGTGGCGACGACCGCGTCGAACTCGTTGAGGCGGTTGCCCTTGGCGATCTCGTTGATCAGCTCGTCATCGCCGACGATGTCGGCGCCGGCGGCTTCCGCAGCCGCAGCACGGTCACCGGTCGCGAAGACCAGGACCCGGGCGGTCTTGCCGGTGCCGTGCGGGAGGTTGACGGTGCCACGGACCATCTGGTCGGCCTTGCGCGGGTCGACACCCAGACGGAAGGCGACCTCGACGGTGCTGTCGAACTTGGTCGCGGAGGTCTCCTTGGCGAGACGGACGGCCTCGAGCGGGGCGTAGAACTTGTCCCGGTCGATCTTGGCGTCCGCAGCGCGGAGAGTCTTGCTGCGCTTCACTTCTGCTCCTGTGTTGTGACTTCAGGTGTGGAGTCGTGGTGCGGACCAGCGCTTGGTCCTACCACTTGGTGCTGGGGGCTGGATCAGCCTTCGACGGTGATGCCCATCGAGCGCGCGGTACCGGAGATGATCTTCTCCGCGGCGTCGATGTCGTTGGCGTTCAGGTCGGGCATCTTGAGCTCGGCGATCTCGCGGACCTGGGCGCGCGTCAGCTTCGCGACCTTGGTCTTGTGCGGCTCGCCGGAGCCCTTCTCCACACCAGCGTGCTTCAGGATGAGGCGCGCGGCCGGCGGGGTCTTGGTGATGAAGGTGAAGGAACGGTCGTCGTAGACCGTGATCTCCACCGGCACGACCATGCCACGCTGCGACTCGGTCGCGGCGTTGTAGGCCTTGCAGAACTCCATGATGTTGACGCCGTGCTGACCGAGCGCGGGGCCGACCGGCGGAGCCGGGTTGGCCGCACCGGCCTTGATCTGGAGCTTGATAAGCCCCGTGATCTTCTTCTTCTTGGGAGGCATTGCTCTCTCCGGGTCCTAGTGAGAGTTTTCAGCCGCCGATCCGGTCATCCGGACGGAGGCATACCGCACCACGATAACGGGTATCGGCACGGGGCCAAAAACCGAGCAGGTCAGACCGCCCTCGAAGGGTGGTCTGACCTGTCCGGAAGCTGTGGTTCAGAAGCCGTGTCCCACGCGGGGCACGAGGTGGGATCAGTTCTTCTGAATCTGGTCGAAGCTGAGCTCGACCGGGGTCTCGCGACCGAAGATCTCGACGAGGCCCTTGACCTTCTTCGAGTCCGGGTTGATCTCGTTGATGGTCGCCTGGAGCGTCGCGAACGGGCCGTCGGTGACGGTGACCGAGTCGCCGACCTCGAAGTCGAGCACCTGGATCTCGCGCTTGACGTG
Organism: Streptomyces sp. NPDC051567; assembly: GCF_044454165.1. Taxonomy (NCBI): domain Bacteria; kingdom Bacillati; phylum Actinomycetota; class Actinomycetes; order Kitasatosporales; family Streptomycetaceae; genus Streptomyces; species Streptomyces sp. NPDC051567. The sequence goes on from NZ_JBITDK010000030.1 coordinate 50,724, forward strand.
GGGCGCGGGCAGACCGGCCTCTTCGGCGGCGGCCTTGGCGGCCTTCTCCTGCGCCTCCGGGGCGAGCATCTTGACGATCTCGTCCAGGGTCAGCGGGTACGGGTCGTACGCGTTGCCGACGAAGCCGGTGACACCAGGCGTGTTGCGCACGACGCCCCAGGACTCGTTCGTCAGATCCATGCGGACGAGAACGTAACCGGGCAGCTTGTTCTGCCGGACGTTCTTGCGTTCGCCGTTCTTGATCTGGACGATCTCTTCCTCGGGCACTTCGGCCTGGTAGATGAACTCCTCGACGTTCAGCGAGACGGCGCGCTGCTCCAGGTTGGCCTTCACGCGCTTCTCGTAGCCCGCGTAGGTGTGGATGACGTACCACTCGCCCGGCAGGAGACGGAGCTCCTCGCGCAGGGCCTGGACGGGGTCGACCGGCTCGGCCGGGGCGGCCTCTTCGGCCTCCGCGTCGTCAGCCTCGACCTCGGCCTCAGCCTCGGTCTCGACCGTGGCTTCGGCCTCGTCGTCAGCCTGGTCCGTGTCGTCGGCCTCGTCCTCGACGTGCACCGCGGCCTCTTCGGCGGCGACACCCGCCTCGGCGTCGGCGAGCTCGGCCTCGTCGGGGTCCACAGCGTCTGCCGCCTCGACGATGTCGAGCTCGTCCTCGACGGACTCGACGGAGTCGTGGCTCACGTTCAGGTTCGGGTCAGACACGGTGGCTGCTTCTTCCTGGATACAAAAGGTGGTGGAACATGCGAAAACGGGCGGCACCCATCAAGGCGCCGCCCTCCGCGGGGATCAGCCGAAGACGAACTTGATGGCTTCCTGGAACCCATAGTCAATCACGGTCACCAGACCGATCATGATGACCACGAAGACAATCACCACAGTGGTGTACGTCGTGAGCTGGTTGCGAGTGGGCCATACAACCTTGCGGAGTTCCGCGACGATCTGGCGGTAGAAAAGCGCGAGCCGGCCCACAGGGCCCTTCTTGCCGCGCTTGCCGCCCTTGCGGGCCTTCTTCTCGCGAGTGTCGTCCTCGGCGTCAGGCACGTCGATGGAGCCCAGGGCGTCCGTCATGTCTCTCACCTGAATCCGGGTCGTGGCCGTACCGCGCCCGGTTGCGCCGCACGGCGTTGCATCGAAGTACGTACCTGCGCACACACGTCCTAGAAGGAGTGTGGAGCAGGGCCGGAGGGACTCGAACCCCCAACCGCTGGTTTTGGAGACCAGTGCTCTACCAATTGAGCTACGACCCTTTGCGTTCCCCAACCTACCGCATCCGGACGAGTGCACGGAGTGCTCACGCTCTGGAGCGGCTGGCGAGGTCCAACGACAGGTGAGTGTACGTGCTCCGGGCCCTGACGTCGAACAGAACCCGACCTGACATCCTCCGGCCCGGTAACCGAAACGGTGTGCGGCGCTTCTGGGCCGTCTGGGACGATGGCTCGCATGACCTCTGCAACGCCTTCCTCCGAGCGCCGGGTGTCCGCCCGTATCGGCGCCATTTCCGAGTCCGCCACCCTCGCCGTGGACGCCAAGGCCAAGGCCCTCAAGGCCGCCGGGCGTCCGGTGATCGGCTTCGGTGCGGGCGAGCCCGACTTCCCGACCCCGGACTACATCGTCGAGGCCGCGGTCGAGGCGTGCCGCAACCCGAAGTACCACCGCTACACGCCCGCGGGCGGTCTGCCCGAGCTGAAGGCCGCGATCGCCGCGAAGACGCTGCGCGACTCCGGCTACGAGGTCGACGCCTCGCAGGTCCTGGTGACCAACGGTGGCAAGCAGGCGATCTACGAGGGGTTCGCGGCCATCCTGGACCCGGGTGACGAGGTCATCGTCCCGGCCCCCTACTGGACCACCTACCCGGAGTCCATCCGTCTCGCCGGCGGTGTCCCGGTCGAGGTCGTCACCGACGAGACCACCGGCTACCGGGTCTCCGTCGAGCAGTTGGAGGCCGCGCGCACCGAGCGCACCAAGGTCCTCGTCTTCGTCTCCCCCTCGAACCCGACCGGCGCCGTCTACAACGAGGCCGACGCCGAGGCGATCGGCCGCTGGGCCGCCGAGCACGGCCTGTGGGTGCTGACGGACGAGATCTACGAGCACCTCGTCTACGGCGACGCGAAGTTCGTCTCGCTGCCCGCGATCGTCCCCGAGCTGCGCGACCGCTGCATCGTGGTCAACGGCGTCGCCAAGACGTACGCGATGACCGGCTGGCGGGTGGGCTGGGTGATCGGCCCGAAGGACGTCATCAAGGCCGCGACCAACCTCCAGTCGCACGCCACCTCCAACGTCTCCAACGTGGCCCAGGTCGCGGCGCTGGCCGCCGTCACCGGCGGCCTGGACGCGGTCACGGAGATGCGGTCCGCCTTCGACCGCCGCCGTCAGACGATCGTGCGGATGCTGAACGAGATCGACGGCGTGCTCTGCCCGACCCCGGAGGGCGCGTTCTACGTGTACCCCTCGGTCAAGGCGCTGCTGGGCAAGGAGATCCGCGGCAAGCGCCCGCAGACCTCGGCCGAGCTGGCCACGCTGATCCTCGACGAGGCCGAGGTGGCGGTCGTCCCGGGTGAGGCGTTCGGTACCCCGGGCTACCTGCGGCTGTCGTACGCCCTGGGTGACGAGGACCTGGTGGAGGGCGTCTCCCGCCTCCAGAAGCTGCTGGCCGAGGCGAAGGCCTGATCCAGTACCCCGGAACGGGCGGTGCCGCACCTGCGGCGCCGCCCGTTTCCGCGTTCGGGTGGGCACCCGATCGGGAAAACCCCCTCCCGCCAGGGCTCTTCGTACGGCAGGATCACCGGATGACGGTCCTTCCCGGGGGACAGCCCCCCACTGCCCCGACCACCCCGCACCCCCCGCAGGCACGCGATCTCCGGCTTCTGCCCAAGGCCCACCTGCACCTGCACTTCACCGGATCGATGCGGCCGTCGACCCTGCTGGAGCTCGCCGACAAGTACGGCGTGCGGCTGCCCGACGCGCTGACCGCCGGGGAGCCGCCCAAGCTGCGGGCCACCGACGAGCGGGGCTGGTTCCGTTTCCAGCGGCTCTACGACGCCGCCCGCTCCTGCCTGCGCGAGCCCGACGACATCCGGCGGCTGGTCCGCGAGGCCGCGGAGGAGGACGTACGGGACGGCAGCGGCTGGCTGGAGATCCAGGTGGACCCCACCTCGTACGCGCCGTTGCTCGGCGGGATGATCCCGGCCGTGGAGATCATCCTGGACGCCGTGGACGCGGCCTCCCGGGAGACCGGGCTCGGGATGCGGGTGGTGATCGCCGCCAACCGCATGAAGCACCCCCTCGACGCCCGCACCCTGGCCCGTCTCGCCGTCCGCTACGCGGACCGGGGCGTCGTCGGCTTCGGGCTCTCCAACGACGAGCGGCGCGGGATGGCCCGTGACTTCGACCGGGCCTTCGCCATCGCCCGTGAGGGCGGGCTGCTCGCGGCCCCGCACGGCGGCGAGCTGACCGGCCCGTCCTCCGTCCGGGACTGCCTCGACGACCTGCACGCCGCCCGGATCGGGCACGGGGTCCGGGCCGCCGAGGACCCCCGGCTGCTGAAGCGGCTCGCGGACCGGCAGATCACCTGCGAGGTCTGCCCGGCCTCGAACGTCGCCCTCGGGGTGTACGAGCGGCACGAGGACGTCCCGCTGCGGACGCTCTTCGAGGCCGGGGTGCCGATGGCACTGGGCGCCGACGACCCGCTGCTGTTCGGGTCCCGGCTGGCGGCGCAGTACGAGATCGCGCGCCGCCACCACGCCTTCACGGACGCGGAGCTCGCCGAGCTGGCCCGGCAGTCGGTGCGGGGTTCGGCCGCGCCGGAGGAGGTCCAGGGCAAGCTGCTGGCCGGGATCGACCACTGGCTGGCGGGCTGACCGGTCCGCGCGGGGGCGGTGGGGTGGGCCGGGCGGGTCAGCGGGTCAGCCTCAGGTCGCCCTCCCAGCAGTCGGCCCGGACCCGGTCGCCGTCCGCGAAGGCGATCTCCAGGTGGGTGCGGCCGGTGCGCGGGGCGGCGACCTCGGCGACCGAGGCGACTCTCTGGCCGAGGTGGCGCAGGAAGGGGTGGTCCCCGAGGTCCTCGCCGACCTCGACGCGGCCCCACTCCCCCATGTCGCAGGGCCCGTGCGGGGCGGCGGACTCGACGATGAGGCACCGGTCGGACCCGGTGGTGATCCGCGTGGAGTCGCCGAGGCTGTCGATCAGCCAGACGTCGAGCGGCGCCTCGGACCGCTCGCCCTCGCTGACGTGCCAGGACGCGACGACTCTGCGGAGTGTGCGCCCCACGAGGCGGGTGGGGTCCGTACCGGCCCCGTGCAGGGGACAGACCATGGGCGGCCGGGGCTCCTCAGATGCTGACGCCGACCGTCACCGGCTCGTTGACCAGGGTGACGCCGAATGCCTCGTGGACGCCCGCGACGACCTCGCGGGCCAGGGTGAGGAGGTCTTCGGTGGTGGCCTCGCCGCGGTTGGTGAGGGCGAGGGTGTGCTTGGTGGAGATGCGGGCGGGGCCGCTGCCGTAGCCCTTGGCGAAGCCGGCCTTGTCGATCAGCCAGGCCGCGCTGGTCTTCGTACGGCCGTCGCCCGCGGGGTAGGCGGGCGGGGCGGCGGCGGGGCCGAGGCGGTCCTGGACGCGGGCGAGGAAGGACGCGTACGCCTCGTCGGTCAGGACCGGGTTGTGGAAGAAGGAGCCGGCCGACCAGGTGTCGTGGTCGGCGGGGTCGAGGACCATCCCCTTGCCGGCGCGCAGGCGCAGCACGGTCTCGCGGGCGGTGGCGGCGGGGACCCGGTCGCCCGCCTCGACACCGAGGGCGCGGGCGGTCTCGGGGTACTTGACCGGCGCGGAGAGGCCGCCCGCGTCCTCCAGGGCGAAGCGCACGCGCAGGACGACGTAGCGGCCGGGCCGGTGCTTGAAGAGGCTGTCGCGGTAGGAGAAGGCGCAGTCCGCGGCGGGGAGGGTGACCGTCTCGCGGCGGGTGCGGTCGTAGGCGACGACCTCGGTGATGGTGTCGCCGACCTCCTGGCCGTACGCGCCGACGTTCTGGATCGGGGTCGCACCGGCGGAGCCGGGGATTCCGGCGAGGCATTCGATGCCGGCGAGGCCCGCTTCGACGGTGCGGGCGACGGCCTCGCTCCAGTTCTCGCCCGCGGCGAGCTCCAGGGTGGTGCCGGTGAGGGTGAAGCCGGTGGTGGCGATGTGCAGGGCGGTGCCGTCGAAGCCCTGGTCGCCGATGACCAGGTTGCTGCCGCCGCCGATGACCAGGAGCGGGGTGCCGCCGGCGTCCGCGGCGCGGACGGCTTCGACCACCTCGGCGTCGGTGGTCGCGGTGACCAGGCGGGCGGCGGGGCCACCGAGACGGAAGGTGGTCAGCGGGGCGAGGGGGGCGTCGTGGAGTTCCTGCACGTGGACAAGAGTACGGTCCGGGCCCCGCGCATCCCGGCGGGGCGCGGGCCGCGGGCCCGGGCCGCACCGGTTGTCCCCCGTGCGGCCCGTTCCGGGCGGGGCCCCGGCCGGGGTGCGCGGGGTCAGCGGGCGGCGGTGACCTTGCCGACCGGCCCGGCGGGGGTGGCGGTGGCGGCCGGGTCGGTGGCGGTCAGGTCGGAGGCGGTCAGGTCGGAGGCGGTCAGGTCGGGGGCGGGGGCCGCCGGGGTGTGCTTCGCGCCGCCCTTGCGCGACAGCAGGGCCAGAGCGGCGGCCAGGGCGACGGCCCCGGCGCCGATCCACAGGGCGGGGACGGTGCCGTCGGTGAAGGTCTGCGGGGTCCGGTAGCCGCCCTGGGCGGAGAAGACCGAGGCCATGACGGCGACACCGAGGGCTCCGCCGACCTCGCGCAGGGCGGTGTTGGCCCCGGAGGCCCTGCCCTGGTCCGCGGGGGCCACGGTGGACATCAGCAGGTTCACGGAGGGGGCGAAGTACAGGCCCATGCCGATCCCGCTGAGGATCAGCGGCGGCAGCTGCGTGAGGTACGACATGTCCGTGCTGAGGACCATCGCGAACCAGCCGAGGCCGAGGGCCTGGAGGGCGAGCCCGGCGGCGACGACCGGACGGCCGCCGATCCGGTCGGAGAGGATGCCGGCCAGCGGGGCGATGATCATCGGCATGCCGGTCCAGGGCAGCATGCGCAGCCCGGCCTCGGTGGGCGAGTGGCCCGAGACGCCCTGGAGGAACTGGCTGAGCAGGAAGACCGAGCCGAACATGCCGAGGAACATCAGCAGACCGGCCAGGTTGATCCCGAGGAACCCCCGGTCGCGGAAGAGGCGCATGGGGAGCATGGGGTCCGCGTGGCGGAAGCCGTGGTGGACGAAGGCGCCGGTGAGCGCGGAGCCGACGATCAGCCCGGTGAGGACGGGGGCGCTGGTCCAGCCCTCGGCGTTGGCGTTGACCAGGGCGTAGACGATGCCGAAGAGCCCGAAGCTGATGAGCAGGGTGCCGTGGATGTCGAGGCGGGAGCCGGGGGCGGTGGACTCGGCGAGGCGCAGGCGGGCGAGCGGGATCAGGACCAGGCCCGTCGGCACGTTGAGCCAGAAGATCCACTGCCAGGAGATGTACTCGGTCAGGCTGCCGCCGATCAGGGGGCCTCCGGCGATGGCGAGGCCGGTGACGGCCCCGTAGATGCCGAGGGCCAGCCCGCGCCGGGCCGCCGGGACGGCCGCGGTGAGCAGGGTGAGGGTGAGCGGCATCATGATCGCGGCGCCGACGCCCTGGACGGCCCGGGCGGCGATGAGCGCGTCGATGCCGGGCGAGAGGGCCGCGGCGGCGGAGGCCCCGGTGAAGACGGCGAGGCCGGCGACGAAGAGCCGGCGGCGGCCGAAGCGGTCACCGAGGGCGGCGCCGAACATGAGGAGGACGGCGAAGGTGAGCGTGTAGGCGTTCACCGTCCACTCCAGGTCCTCCAGCGTGCCGCCGAGGTCGGCGCGGATGGCGGGGAGCGCGGTGGTGACGACGAGGTTGTCGAGCGCGGCCATGAAGCTGGCGACCCCGGTGAGGACGAGCGCCCAGACGGCGGGGGCGCGGAGCCTGGTGTCCGGGGCGGTGGTCGCTTGCACGTCTGCGGCCGGGGTGGCGGGTGTGGCTGTGGCCGGGTCCTGTGCGTTCATGTACTCCCCCTGATGATTATTAGTGATCAATAACTAACTTTTGCGGGCGCGACCTCGCCACGAAGAAGAGAAGGTGGCGCGGGCGGCGTCTACGGCGGGCCGGGCGGGGCCGGGACGCTCCGCCGCCTGCGGGACGGACGGACGCGCACCCGGCGGGAGGGCGGCCGGTGGCCGGTGGACGGGCGGACCGGCCGGGTGGCCGGGCGGGGCGCCGGGTCGGGTCGGGGACCCGCCCGGCGATCAGGCGGCGGGGGCCGAACGGCCCCGGGGGGAAGGACCGGGCGACTCGGCCCCGGCCGCCCCCTCGGCCTCACCCCCGGCCTCGGGCGGGTGGCCGTCATCCGGTGCGGCGGACGGGTTGAGCCCCTCCCAGACCCGGTGGCCGGCCGGGAAGCCCATGGCCGCCAGGGTGTTGATGAGCATCCCGTACGCCATGAAGTCGGTGGTCGCCTTGACGTCGGCCCCGAGGGCCGGGTGCACCGTGTCCCAGAGCCCCGTCCAGGCCGTGCGCACCATCTCGCCGAACTCGGTCTCACCGGCCGCCTCGGCGGCGGCCACGGTCACGTAGGTCTGGAGCTGGAGCTGGAGCTTGTCGGGCTGTTCGACGATCAGCCGCAGGTACGCCGCCCCCATGGCGTCCAGCACCTCACTGCCCTCGCGGCCCTCGACGGCCTCCGCGAAGACGAGCCGGACGTCCTCCATGCAGCGGGAGACGGCGGCCAGGAAGATCGCCTGCTTGTTCGGGAAGAGGCGGAAGAGGTACGGCTGCGAGACGCCGACGCGCTTGGCGATCGCCTCGGTGGAAGTCCCGTAGTAGCCCCCGCGAGCGAACTCGTGGATCGCCGCACGGATGACGCTCTCGCGTCGCTCGTCTGCACTCATCCTTACCATGGACACGAAGTTAGTGCTCAATCACTAACTTCGTCAACCCTCTGTCGGCCGAGTCGAGTACCGCCCGCCGGGGCCGGTGCGTGCGGCGTACGGAGCGGGCCTCAGCCCGGCCCCGCCGCCGTACGCCGCACACACCTCGCAAGCCTCACAGGCGCCACAAGCCCCACAGGCACCGCGGACAGGCACCGGCGCCGGGAAGCCCCGTGTCAGGAGAGTTCGACCACCGCGCGGGACATGCCCAGGACCTTCTGGCCCGCGCTCATCGCCGTCAGGTCGACGCGGACGCGGTTGCCGTCCAGCTTGGCGGCGACCTTGGCCGTGACCTCGATCAGCGCGCCCTCGCCGTCGTCCGGGACCACGACCGGCCTGGTGAAGCGCACCCCGTACTCGACCACCGCGCCGGGGTCGCCCGCCCAGTCGGTGACCACGCGGATCGCCTCGGCCATGGTGAACATGCCGTGCGCGATCACGTCGGGCAGTCCGACCTCACGGGCGAACCGCTCGTTCCAGTGGATCGGGTTGAAGTCGCCCGAGGCTCCGGCGTAGCGGACGAGCGTGGCGCGCGTCACGGGGAAGGACGCCGCCGGCAGTTCGGTGCCGACCTCGACGTCGGTGTACTGGATCTGCGCGGCCATGTCATGCCTCCTCGGGGGCGCGGGAGACGAGCTTCGTCCACGCCGTCACCACGTGCTCGCCGGTCTCGTCGTGGACCTCGCCGCGGATGTCGATGATGTCGTTGCCCGCCAGCGACTTCACGGCCTCGATGGTGGAGGTCACCGAGAGCCGGTCACCGGCCCGGACGGGGCGGGAGTAGGCGAACTTCTGGTCGCCGTGCACGACCCGGCTGTAGTCCAGCCCCAGCTGCGGGTCCTCGATGACCTGGCCCGCCGCCGCGAAGGTGATGGCGAACACGAAAGTCGGCGGAGCGATCACGTCCAGGTGGCCGAACGCCTTGGCGGCTTCGGGGTCGGTGTGGACGGGATTGGCGTCCCCCACCGCGACCGCGAATTCGCGGATCTTCTCCCGTCCGACCTCGTACGGATCGGTGGGCGGGTAGCTCCGCCCCACGAAGGACTGGTCGAGCGCCATGACTCACTACCTCCTGCTGAAGGGAACACGAAAGACAAAAAGTCAGGTGCGGGCCCCCGCGCGGAACGGGCCGGGCCCGGAGTCGGGTACAGAAACGACACAAGGCCGCCCCCCAATGAAGGGGACGACCTCATGACGGTGCCTGTTATTCGAGACTTCGCTGGGGTCAGCGGGTCTCGCGGTGCGCGGTGTGCGAGTTGCAACGCGGGCAGTGCTTCTTCATCTCAAGACGGTCCGGGTCGTTACGCCGGTTCTTCTTGGTGATGTAGTTCCGCTCCTTGCACTCCACGCAGGCCAGCGTGATCTTCGGGCGGACGTCGGTGGCAGCCACGTGAGTGCTCCTTGACGGACAATAGGACGGATGAACGCATACAAGAGTAGCCGACCGGGAGACCGACCCCGCAATCGGCTACTGTGTGTAGCGGCGACCGGACTTGAACCGGTGACACAGCGATTATGAGCCGCTTGCTCTACCGACTGAGCTACGCCGCTTTGATGAGATCCGCCCCCCACCCGAGGGTGGGGAACCTCTCTCACCAGAGCCCCAATGCGGAATCGAACCGCAGACCTTCTCCTTACCATGGAGACGCTCTACCGACTGAGCTATTGGGGCGAGCGATGAAGACATTACACGGTTGCCCACCGATCGCCCAAATCCTTTGCGGGGACCGGGCTCCGAAGGGGTTCCGCGACCATTTCCGATCATCGCGCCGACGCTCTTCGGCCCGTTTTCGGGCCGGATTGTGTGCGGGCTCACACCCTGAAGGCGGGGCGGGAAGCCTCCGGAACGGCTCCTGAGCCCTCTCCGGGGTCCGGTGGAGCGCTCCCGGGACACCGGAAGGGGCACCGGGACGGGTTCGCGGCGGGCCGCGGCAGGTCTGCGGCGGGTCTGCGGCGGCGGGCCCACCCGTGCGCCGCACCCGGGCGACGGGGCACCACACCGGTACGACTATTGCGCTCTTACCCGACGTGACAAGCACCGCGCCCTAGGCTCTGAACACGCTGCGTAATCTTGGGCCGCGGGCCGCGGCCACGGCTCAGGAACCGCCCGAGCCACCGCAGGAGCGCGATGCCCGACAGCCCGCCGCAGCAGCCGTCCCCCTCCCCGCGCAGCGGCCACGGCCATGGCCGTGGGCCCGGGCGCCTCCGCGCCGACCGGACCGGCCGCCCCGACCACGGCGGGCTCACCGGCTCCGCGGAGCGCACGGGTTCCGCAGGCCCGGCCGGCCCTCTCGGCCCCTCCGGCCCCTCCGGCTCGGCAGGCCCCTCCGGCTCGGCAGGTGGTGACGTACCCGACGGCGGGGCCGACCGGGCCGGCCTGCTGCTCGCCGGGGCCCGGCTCACCGACGGCCGTACGGTCGACGTCCGCCTCGCCGGTGGCCGCATCCAGGCCGTCGGCACCGCGGGCAGCCTTCCCTCCCCCGCCCTCTCCCGCGTGGACCTCGGCGGCTACCTGCTGCTGCCCGCCCCCGCCGAACCCCACGCCCACGGGGACACCGCCCTGACCGCGGACGGCGAGGGGCCCGTCTCCTACACCCCCGACGAGGTCCAGCGGCGGGCCACCGAAGCGGCCCTGCTCCAGCTCGGCCACGGCGCCACCGCCGTACGCTCGCACGTCCGGATCGGCGACGCGCACGGCCTCGGCCCCCTGGCGGCCGTGCTCCGGGCCCGGCGCTCCCTGCGCGGGCTCACCGACCTCACCGCCGTGGCCGTCCCCCGGCGGCTGACCGGGGTGGCGGGCGCGGACGGGCTGGCGATGCTGCGGGACGCCCTCCGGATGGGCGCCTCCGTGATCGGCGGCTGCCCGGACCTGGACCCCGACCCGGCCGGCTTCCTCGAAGCCGTCCTGGCCCTCGCCGCCGAACACGGCTGCCCCGTGGACCTGCACACGGACGGTGACGACCCGGCCCGGCTCTTCCGGCTCACCGCGATGGCCGCCGGGCTGCGTCCCGGCGTGAGCATCGGCCCCTGCGGCGGCCTCTCCCGGCTCCCGCTGGAGGTGGCCTCCCGCGCCGCCGACCAGCTGGCGGCGGCGGGCGTACGGGTGACCTGCCTGCCCCAGGGCGACTGCGCGGCCCTGGAGCGGCGCGGCCTGCGCACCGCGCCCGTCCGGCTGCTGCGGGCCGCCGGGGTGCGGGTCACGGCCGGCAGCGGGGCCCTGCGCGACGCCGGGAACCCGGTCGGCCGCGGTGACCCGCTCGAAGCCGCGTACCTGCTCGCCTCCCAGGGCGGGCTCCGGGCCCCGGAGGCGTACGAGACGGTCAGCACCGCCGCCCGGGAGGCCCTGGGGCTGCCGCAGGTCCGGGTGGAGGCCGGTTTCCCGGCGGAGCTGCTCGCCGTGCGCGGGGACAGGATCGCGGGCGTGCTCTCCCTCGCGTACAGCCGGATCGTGATCCACCGCGGGCGCGTGGTAGCCCGTACGAGTGCTGTCCGCGAGTACTGCGACTCCGCCGTGGCGGTGGCCCTGGACCTGCCCCGGCAGGGCCGTGCGGAGCCCGGTCCCTGACGTCCCGCGCCGGGTGTTCGCGGGCGTGGGCGCCCGGCGCGACGTACGGTCGGGACATGCGCATCGTCATCGCGGGTGGACACGGTCAGATCGCGCTGCGGCTGGAGCGCCTGCTCGCCGCGCGCGGGTACGAGGTCGCGGGCGTCATCCGCGACCCGGCACAGGGCGACGACCTCAGGGAGGCGGGCGCCGAACCGGTGCTGTGCGACCTGGAGTCGGCGTCGGTCGAGCACGTCGCGGGAATCCTGCACGGCGCGTACGCGGCGGTGTTCGCGGCCGGGGCGGGTCCGGGCAGCGGCGTCGACCGCAAGGACACGGTGGACCGGGGCGCCGCGGTGCTCTTCGCCGACGCGGCCGAACGGGCGGGTGTGCGGCGCTTCCTGATGGTCTCTTCGATGGGCGCCGACCCGTGGCACGAGGGTGACGAGGTCTTCGACGTCTACCTGCGGGCCAAGGGCGAGGCGGACGACCACCTGCGCACCCGGCTGGGGCTGGAGTGGACGATCCTGCGTCCGGGCTCGCTGACCGAGGACGCCGGTACGGGGCTGGTCCGCCTGGGCGCGCGGACGGGGCGCGGGCCGGTCCCCCGTGACGACGTGGCGGCGGTCCTGGCCGAACTGGTCGAGACCCCGGCGACGGCGGGCCTGACCCTGGAACTGATCTCCGGCTCGACCCCGGTCCCGGTGGCCGTCAAGGACGTGGCCGGAAACTGAAACGCATGCGAGAAGACCCCCGCCGCTGCTTCCGCAGTAACGGGGGTCTCACATCGCGTGGCGGCGCCAGGATTCGAACCTGGGTAGGCTAAGCCGACGGATTTACAGTCCGCTCCCATTGGCCACTCGGGCACACCGCCATGGGATGTCGCCGGTGAGGCCGCTTTTCGGCGGTGCTCTGTGGCAACGACGTAAACGATACCCGATGACCGAGGGTGCTGTGCCACCGGATTGATCAGCGCCGCAGGCGGGTGCGGTGGCTAGGCTCTACCGAGCGGCCCGGGGATGTCCGGCCGTGCCCTCCGGGGCCGTCACAGCCGATTTCAAGGAGCCACAGCACATGGCCGACTCCAGTTTCGACATCGTCTCGAAGGTCGAGCGGCAGGAGGTCGACAACGCCCTCAACCAGGCCGCCAAGGAACTCTCGCAGCGCTACGACTTCAAGGGCACCGGGGCCACCATCGCCTGGTCCGGCGAGAAGATCCTGATGGAGGCGAACTCCGAGGAGCGCGTCAAGGCCGTCCTGGACGTCTTCGAGACCAAGCTGGTCAAGCGCGGGATCTCGCTCAAGGCGCTGGACGCCGGGGAGCCGCAGCTGTCCGGCAAGGAGTACAAGATCTTCGCCACGATCGAGGAGGGCATCTCCCAGGAGAACGCCAAGAAGGTCGCGAAGATCATCCGGGACGAGGGTCCCAAGGGCATCAAGGCCCAGGTCCAGGGCGAGGAGCTGCGCGTCACCTCCAAGAGCCGTGACGACCTCCAGGCCGTCCAGGCCCTCCTCAAGGGCAAGGACCTGGACTTCGCGATCCAGTACGTGAACTACCGCTGACCAGCCTCCGCGACCGGCGCGTACGCCGCTGGACGAGCGTGACAGGGCACAACGGGGGCACATCGCCGGGGACCACCTCGACGGCCGCCCGCGTTGTGCCCTCGTCATGTCGCGCCCCGTGCCGTGCCTGAGTGCCCTGCCTGAGTGCCGCACCTCGCGCCGTACCGCCGTGCCCGGTCTCCGGGGGCCGCCGTACGGGCGGGGCGGCGCCCGGGCAGGTGTGTGCGGGGCGTGTGCGGCGCACGCGCCTTCGGGACTCCCGGTGGGCACTTGGCGGGGGCGGGTGCGCCCAGCACGCTGGGTGGCATCCACCATCGCGTGACAGGGGGGGTTCTCGCATGCCTGGAGGCGGAACGTTTCGTGAGGACTTCGCGGCGTCGGTGGTTGTCGCGCTCGTCGCGCTGCCGCTCTGTGTGGGGGTGGCCGTCGCCTCCGGGGTGCCGGCCGAGCTGGGCATCGTCACCGGGGTGGTCGGCGGGCTGGTCACCGGGTGGTTCAGGGGCAGTTCGCTCCAGGTGAGCGGGCCGGCGGCGGGGCTCACCGTACTCGTCTACGAGGCGGTGCGGACGTACGGTCTCCCCGCGCTCGGGGTGCTGGTGCTGGCCGCCGGGGTGGTGCAGCTGGGCATGGGGGTGCTGCGGCTCGGGCGGTGGTTCCGGGCGGTATCCGTCGCCGTCGTGCACGGGATGCTGGCCGGGATCGGGCTCGTTCTGATCGCCGGCCAGTTGTACGCCCTGGCCGGGGTGGAGGCCCCGGGGAAGACCTTGGAGAAGGTGGGCGGGCTACCGGGGCTCGTGGCGCAGGCCGACTGGGCCGCCGTGGCACTCGGGGCCGGGACCGTCGCGGTGCTGGTGGGGTGGCGCCGGATGCCGGCCCGGCTGCGGCTCGTGCCCGGGGCGCTCGTCGCGGTGGTGGCCGCCACCCTCGTCTCCGTCCTGCTGGGGCTGCCCGTCGCAAAGGTGCGGGTGACCGGGGTGCTGGAGGCCGTGTCCCCGCCCGGCTGGGAGGAGTTCGGGGTGCTGGCCTCCGTCGGGGCGCTGGGGACCGTGGTCGCGCTGGCGCTGATCGCCTCCGCCGAGACGCTCTTCAGCGCCGCCGCCGTGGACCGGATGCACGACGGGGCCCGGACCGAGTACGACCGGGAGCTGGTGGCCCAGGGCGTCGGGAACACCGTGTGCGGGCTGCTGGGGGCGCTGCCGATGACGGCCGTGATCGTGCGCAGCGCCGCCAATGTGGAGGCCGGGGCGCGCACCCGGGCGGCCCGGGTGCTGCACGGCGGCTGGCTGCTGCTCTTCACGGTGGCGCTGCCGGGGCTGCTGGAGGTCGTCCCGCTCGCCGTGCTGGCCGGGGTGCTGCTGCACGCGGGCTTCACCTTGCTGCCGGCCCGTGCGGTGGCCGTCCTGTGGCGGACTCACCGGGGCGAGGCGGTGGTGCTGGTGGCGACGGCCTCCGCGATCGTGGCCACCGGTCTCTTCGAGGGGGTGCTGTTCGGTCTGGGGCTCGCCGTCGCCAAGGCGGCCTGGGACACCTCGCACGTGCACACCGAGAAGGGGTGGGAGGGCGAGGTGCTGTGTGTCCGGATCGTGGGGAACGCGAGCTTCCTGCGGTTGCCCAGGCTCCTCGACGAACTGGACTCGTTGCCGGCCGGGCACCCGGTCCGGCTCGACCTGGGCGGTCTGCGCCATCTCGACCACGCCTGTCTGGTCGCCCTTGAGGGCTGGGAGCGGAAGCGGTCCCGGCTGCCCGGCCGGGAGGGCGTCGCGTGACGGTACCGGCCCGGCCGGGGCGTGGCGGGGGGCCGGTCCGGTCCCGGTGGCCGGTACGGCGGCGGTTCCGTGTCGGTCCGTGTCGGTCCGTGTCGGTCCGGGTCTCTGTTCAGGGCATCGGTTCAGGTGTCAAGGACCGGGCCGTGGCAGCGGTGCGGCTGTCCGGCGGTGTGTCCGGCGGCTGTCCGTCCGTGTACACGTCCGTCCATGGTGACCGCCCCCACTGACAATCGCCTTGACCTGCGCGAACGGCGGGGGCGGCGGCCCCGGGAGGAGTCAGCGGGTGGCGAACGGGGCGTCCGTCGGGACGATCTCGCGGCCCAGCGGGAGGAGCGCGAGCGGGACCATCTTGAAGTTGGCTATGCCGAAGGGGATGCCGATGATCGTGACGCAGAGCGCGATGCCGGTGACGATGTGGCCCAGGGCCAGCCACCAGCCCGCCAGGACCAGCCACAGGACGTTGCCTATGCAGGACGGGGCGCCCGCGTCGTGCCGCTCGACGGTGGTGTAGCCGAAGGGCCAGAGGGCGTACACCGCGATGCGGAAGGCGGCGACACCGAAGGGGATGCCGATGATGGTGATGCAGAGGAGCACGCCCGCGAGGCAGTAGCCCAGGAACAGCCAGATGCCGCTGAGGACGAGCCAGATGATGTTCAGGATGGTCTTCACTGTCTGCGTCCTGCCATCTGTTCGAGCCGGGCGATGCGCTCGGCCATCGGAGGGTGGGTGGAGAACAACTTGGAGAGGCCTTCGCCCGGCCGGAACGGGTTCGCGATCATCATGTGGCTCGCGGTCTCCAGCCGGGGTTCCGCCGGCAGCGGGAGCTGCTTGGTGCCCGCGTCCAGCTTGCGCAGGGCGCTCGCGAGGGCCAGTGGGTCCCCGGTGAGCTGGGCTCCCGACGCGTCGGCCTCGTACTCGCGCGAGCGGCTGATGGCGAGCTGGATCACGGCGGCGGCCAGCGGGCCGAGGATCATGATCAGCAGCATGCCGAAGAGGCCGGGGCCCTCGTCGTCGTTGGACCGGCCGAAGGGGATCAGCCAGGCGAAGTTCACCAGGAACATGATCACGGAGGCGAGGGCTCCGGCGACCGACGAGATCAGGATGTCGCGGTTGTAGACGTGGCTCAGCTCGTGGCCGATGACTCCGCGCAGCTCGCGTTCGTCGAGGATGCGCAGGATGCCCTCGGTGCAGCAGACCGCGGCGTTGCGCGGGTTGCGGCCGGTGGCGAAGGCGTTGGGGGCCTCGGTCGGTGAGATGTAGAGCCGGGGCATGGGCTGGCGCGCGGAGGTGGAGAGTTCGCGCACCATGCGGTAGAGCGCGGGGGCCTCGAACTCGCTGACGGGGCGGGCGCGCATCGCGCGTAGAGCCAGCTTGTCGCTGTTCCAGTACGCGTACGCGTTCGTCCCGAGGGCGATGAGGACGGCGACGATCAGACCGCCCCGGCCGAAGAAGCTTCCGATGGCGATGATGAGTGCGGACAGCCCGCCGAGGAGTACGGCGGTCTTCAGCCCGTTGTGCCGGCGGTGCACGGTACGCCCTCCTGGTGGTGCGGCAGGGGAACCCGTCATGGATCTGGTGGATCTGAGGGTCTACGGTCCAGTGGACCCTTCCTTCCTGGTCAACGCCAGGTGGGGACGCCAGGTTCCCGGGGCGCGCCGGGGCCGCCGCCCCGGGGGCCCGGGCGGCGGGGCGGTGGCGGGCGTTGGGCCGTACGGGTCACGCGGCAGGTGGCGCGCCGCGGATCGGGGGCCGGAGCCCCGCCGCACGGGGACCCGTACGGTCACGGCGTACGCGTGGCCGGGTACGGGGCCGGGCCCGAACCGCAGTCTCCGCAGGGTCCGGGGGCGCGGCGGACGGCTGCGGGCTCGGCGGGCCGCTACTGCGGGAAGAGGCTGCCGGACGCGAAGCGCAGGACCAGTTCCGGGGCGCCCGAGAGCGCCACGGCGAGCGCGGCGGTGAGCGTGATCGCGGCCGTGACCGGCCAGGGGGCCTTCGTACGGGCCGGGGGTGCGGCGTCGCCCGCTTCCGGCTCGGGGGCGCGGAAGAGGAGCGCCGTCCACCGCAGGTAGTAGTACAGGGCGATCACGACGTTGACGGCCATGAGCACGGCCAGCCAGCCCAGGCCCGCCTCGACGGCGGACCGGAAGACGGTGACCTTGGCGAAGAGGCCGATGATGCCCGGCGGCAGACCGGCCAGGCAGAGCAGGAAGAAGGCCAGCGCGAGGGCGGCGAGCGGGCGCTCGGCGTACAGGCCCCGGTAGTCGCTGATCCGGTGGAGCGGCTTCGTCCGGGCGACCAGCGCGGCGACGGCGAAGGCCCCGAGGTTCACGACCGCGTACATGAGGGCGTACGCGACGGTGGAGCCGATCTGGTCGCGCCCGGCGTACGCCGCCGCCGCGATCGGGACCAGCAGGTAGCCGGCCTGGCCGACCGAGGACCAGGCGAGCAGCCGTACCGCGCTGTTCGGGCGGTCCGGGGACTGGCGCAGCGCGGCGGCGTTGCCGAGGGTCATGGTGAGGGCGGCGAGGACGGCGAGGGCCGGACCCCAGATCTGCGCGTACGCGGGGAAGGCGATCACGGTGACGAGGACGAGGCCGGTGAAGCCGACGGCCTTGCCGATCACCGAGAGGTAGCCGGCGACGGGCAGGGGCGCGCCGACGTATGTGTCGGGGACCCAGAAGTGGAAGGGGACGGCCGCGGTCTTGAAGGCGAAGCCGACGAGGGTGAGCGCGACCCCGGCCATGGCCAGGGTGGTGAACTGCCCGGGGACGTTCTCCAGGCCGTCCGCGACCCGGCCGAGGTGGAGGGAGCCGGTGGTGGCGTAGACGAAGCTGACGCCGAGGAGGGAGACGGCGGTGGCGGTGACGGAGGAGAGGAAGAACTTGAGGGCGGCCTCGGAGGAGAGCCGGTCGCCGCGGCGCATGCCGACGAGGGCGAAGGCGGGCAGCGAGGCGACTTCGAGGGCGACGATGAGGGTGGCGAGGTCGCGGGCGGCGGGCAGCAGGGCGGCTCCGGCGGCGGAGGCGAGCAGCAGGAACCAGTACTCGCCCGCGGGCATCCGGGTCTCGCGGACGGCGGTGACCGACAGCAGGGCGGTGACCAGGGCTCCGGCGAGGACCAGGAACTGGACGACGAGCGCGAAGTGGTCGGCGGTGTAGCTGCAGGCGGTCGCGGCGGCCGTCGCCGTGGCGGCCGGGTCGCCGGTGAGGCAGAAGGTGGCGCGGTCGCCCGCGCGCAGCGGCAGCAGGGCGGCGGTCGCGGCGGCCAGGCCGGCCACGGAGATCCAGCCGAGGAGCGGCTTGCGGCGTTCCGGTACGAAGAGGTCGGCGACGAGGACGGCCAGGGCGACGGCGGCGGTGATGACGACGGGCGCGATGGCGAGCCAGTCGACGGACTGGACCAGGCTCGGGACCAGGCCGGAGGCCGGTTCGGCGGCTGCGGCCACGGTGGTGCGCGCGGCGGGGACGGACCCGGCCGGGAGCGGGTACGCGGTGGTCGCGGCCGTGGACAGGGCCGTGAGCGGGGCCGTCATGAGTTGCCTCCTGCGAGGAGCTTCTGGACGGCCGGGTCGGTGAGGCCGAGGAGGAGCGCGGGCCACAGGCCGGCGAGGACGGTGAGGACGGCGAGCGGGGTCCAGGCGGCGAACTCGTAGCGCTGGATGTCGGGGAGGACGGCCGGGGCCGCCGGGGCGGTGGCGGCGGTCCTCGGGTCGCCCATGCAGACGCGGCGCACGACGATCAGCAGGTAGGCGGCGGTGAGCAGGGTCCCGAACGCGCCGGCGGCCAGGTAGGTGAGGAAGGCGGCGCGGGGAAGGCCCTCGGCCGGGTCGAAGGCGCCGAAGAGGACCAGCATCTCGCCCCAGAAGCCGGCCAGGCCGGGCAGGCCGAGGGAGGCGACGGCGGCGAAGGCGAGGAGCGCGCCGAGGCGGGGTGCGCGGCCGTAAAGGGCGGCGCCGGTGGCCCCGGCGAGGGTGTCGAGGTCGGCGGTGCCGTAGCGGTCCTTGAGGGCGCCGACCAGGAAGAAGAGGAGGCCGGTGATCAGGCCGTGGGCGATGTTGGCGAAGAGCGCGCCGTTGACGCCGGTGGGGGTCATGGTGGCGATGCCGAGGAGGACGAAGCCCATGTGGCCCACGGAGGAGTAGGCGATGAGCCGCTTGAGGTCGCCCTTGTTGCCCTTGCGGGCCAGGGCGAGGCAGGCGAGGGAGCCGTAGATGATGCCGATGGCGGCGAGGGCGCCCAGGTAGGGGGCGAAGACGGCCATGCCTTCGGGGGTGGCGGGGAGCAGGATGCGGACGAACCCGTACGTGCCCATCTTGAGCAGGACGCCGGCCAGCAGGACGGAGCCGACGGTGGGCGCGGCGGTGTGGGCGTCCGGCAGCCAGCTGTGCAGCGGCCACATCGGGGTCTTCACGGCGAGGCCGGTGCCGATGGCGAGAACGGCCAGGAGCTGGGTGGTGAGGGTGAGTTCGCGGCCGTTGTCAGTGGCGAGTGCCACCATGTCGAAAGTGCCGCCGTTCACTCCGAGCAGCAGCAGACCGAGCAGCATGACGACGGAGCCGAGGAGGGTGTACAGGATGAACTTCCAGGCGGCGGCCTGCCTCCCGCCCGTCTCCCGGCCACCGCCCCTGATGGAGGCGCTCCCCGCCACACCTTCTGATCGGCCCCAGCGGGCGATGAGGAAGTACATCGGGATGAGGACCATCTCGAAGGCGAGGAAGAAGAGCAGCAGGTCGAGGACGGCGAAGGTCGCGAGGGTGCCGGATTCGAGGACGAGGAGCAGTGCGACGAACGCCTTCGGGGAGGGGCCCGAGGGCAGCTTGAAGTAGCTGTAGAGCGCGCAGAGGAAGAACAGCAGCGCGGTCATCAGGAGGAGGGGGAGCGAGATGCCGTCGATGCCGAGGTGGAGCCGGATGTCGAGTGCCGGAATCCAGCTGACGTCGGTCGTCGCCTGGAAACGGGAGGGTTCACCGTGGTCGAAGCCCAGGGTGAGGGCGACGGCCGCGGCGAGGATCACACCGGTCACGGTCACGCCGTGGCGCAGTACGGCCTGTTCGGGGCTGCGGCCCTTGAGCCCGGGCGGGGCCGGGAGGAGGGCCGCGACGGAGCCGAGGAGCGGTGCGGCCACGACGAACGCCAGAAGGAACTGCATCACGGACGGGCTGATATCAATCACGGCTGACTCACGGCTCACGATCCGGCGTTGACGTTGGCGAGGACGGCGGTGGCGATCGCCAGGACCACGGCGCCGGCGAGCAGGGCGCTCAGGTAGCTCTGCACGTTGCCGGTCTGGGCGCGGCGCACGAGGGTGCCGAGCAGCCGGGGGGCCGCGCCCGCGCCCCGGACGTACGTGTCCACGACCTCGCGGTCGAGGAAGCGGACGAGGCCCGCGGCGGCCTGGACGGGGCGGACGAAGAGCCGGTCGTACACGGCGTCGAGGTGGAAGCCGTCGGCCGCGTGGCGGTGCAGCGGGCCGAGGAGGACCTTCCCGGGGTCGGCGACGGGGGTGTCGGCGGCGGGGGTGTAGCCGCTGACGGGGACGGCGGAGGCGGCTCCGGCGGGGGCGATCTCCTCGACCTCGGGGGCCTGGGCGGCGGAGGTCACCGCGGCCTCGCTCGCGGCGGTGGCGGTGACCGAGGCCGGGGCGGCCTTGGCCGTGGCGCGCTGCCAGAGGGCGTAGGTGAGCATCGCGCCGAGGAGGGAGGCGCCGGTGCCGAGGAGGGAGGTGGTCAGGGTCGGGGCGAGTTCCTTGCCGTCGAACCAGTCGGCGAGGGGGCCCGCCGCGAGGCCGAAGGCGACGGACGGGACCGCCAGCAGCCACAGCACGCCGGTCATGGCGAGGGGTTGCCTGCCGTGGTCGGGGGCGGCGGCGCCCCGGCCGCGGAAGGCCATCAGCCAGAGCCGGGTGGCGTAGGCGGCGGTGAGCAGGGCGGTCAGCACACCGGCGACGAGGACGAACCAGCCGGCCGCGGCGGGGGCGAACTCCGCGTGCCCGGTGGCGGTGTGCTCGGCGGCGACGAGGACGGCTTCCTTGGAGAAGAAGCCGGCGAAGGGCGGAACGGCGGCGAGGGCGAGCAGCGCGATCGTCATCGTCCAGAAGACGTCGGGGATGCGCTTGGCCAGGCCGTCCATGCGGGTCATGGCGGCCAGGGAGTTCGTACCGGCGGCATGGATGATCACGCCCGCGCCGAGGAACAGGAGCGCCTTGAAGGCGCCGTGGGACAGGAGGTGGAAGACGGCGGCGCCGCGGTCGCCGACGGCCAGGGCCCCGGTCATGTAGCCGAGCTGGCCGATCGTGGAGTAGGCGAGCACCCGTTTGATGTCGTCCTGGGCCAGGGCGGCGAGGGCCGAACCGATCATCGTGACGGCCGCCATGACGGCCATGACCACCAGAGCGGCCCGGGAGGCCGCGAAGACCGGGAGGAGGCGGGCGATGAAGTAGACACCGGCGGCGACCATCGTCGCGGCGTGGATCAGCGCGGAGACCGGGGTGGGGCCCGCCATGGCGTCGGGGAGCCAGGTGTGCAGCGGGAACTGCGCGGACTTGCCCGCGACGCCCGCGAGCAGGAGCAGCGCGATCAGGGTCGGGTGGTCGAGTCCGCCGGCGGCGACGGTGTCCAGGATCTTCGTGATCCGGAAGGAGCCGGCGTCGGTGGCGAGCGCGAACAGGCCGATGAGGAAGGGGACGTCACCGAGCTTGGTGACGAGGAACGCCTTCAGGGAGGCGGAGCGGGCGGCCTCGGTCTCCCAGTAGTGGCCGACGAGGAAGTACGAGCAGATGCCCATGATCTCCCAGCCGACCAGCAGCACCATCAGGTCGCCGGAGTAGACGACGAGGAGCATGGCGGAGGTGAACAGGGAGACCAGGGCGGCGTACGAGGGGTAGCGCGGGTCCTCGCGGAGGTACGCCGTCGAGTAGAGCTGGACGCAGGTGGCGACGACACCGACCAGGACGGCGACGAGGACGGCGAAGCCGTCCAGGTGGAGCGAGAGCTCGATCGGCACCGAGCCGGTCGGGGTCAGCTCGGTCGCGGTGTCGATGTCCTGGCCGCCGCTGTGGCGGAGGGCGACGAGGACGGCCAGGACGGCCGCGCCGAGCGTCGGCAGGACCGCGAGGGGGCGGACGAAACCAGGGGCGCGGCGTCCGCAGAGGAGTCCCGCCAGCGCGCCCAGGAAGGGGAGGAGGGGGACGAGGACGGCGAGGGTCGTGGTGGTCACGCGGCGGCCTCCGGCCGGGCGGTGCTCCGGTCGGGCTCGTGGCCCTCGGCGGTGTCGCGCAGCTTGTCGATGTCCGAGGTACCGCGGTTGCGGTACACCATCAGCACGATCGCGAGACCGATGCCGATCTCGGCGGCGGCGATGGCGATGGTGAAGAGGGTGAGGGCCTGGCCCGCGTGCAGGGTGTCGCGCAGCCAGACGTCGAAGGCCACCAGGTTGAGGTTGACGGCGTTGAGCATCAGCTCGACGGACATCAGGACCAGGATGGCGTTGCGGCGGGCGAGCACTCCGTACAGGCCCGTGCAGAAGAGGAGGGCCGCGAGGACGGCGGGGTAGGCGAGGTGCATCAGCGCTGCCCCTTCTCGCCCGCGTCGGTCCGGGCGGCCCTGTTCCGGGCCGGGGTGGCGGGGCCGGGGGTGCCTGCGGGGGTTCCGGGGCCGGTGGCCGGGGTGGTCGCGGGGGCCGTGGGGGTGACGTCGTCCTCGGGGCCGTTCCTGCGGGACAGCACGATGGCGCCGATCAGGGCGGCGAGGAGGAGGACGGAGAGCGCCTCGAAGGGCAGTACCCAGTACCGGAAGAGGATCTCGCCGGTGACCGCGGTGGAGCCCTGGGCGGGGCCGTCCAGCTCGATCCAGGTGGTGCGGAAGGCGTCGACGACCACCCAGACGAGGGCGACGGCCGCGACGACGGCCACTGCGAGCGCGACCGGGCGGTTGCCGGAGTCGGCGTCCGGGGAGCGGCCGATGGGGGCCTTGGTGAGCATCAGCCCGAAGAGGAGGAGGACGACGACGGAACCGAGGTAGATCAGTACCTGGACCCAGGCGATGAACTCGGCGGTCAGCAGCAGGTACTCGACGGCGATGCCGCCGAGCGCGACGACCAGCCAGAGGGCGGCGTGCACCAGCTGCCTGGTGGTGACCGTGACGACGGCCGCGCCGAGCGTGGCGAGGCCGACGAGGACGAAGGCGATCTCGACGCCGGTCGGGGAGAGGAATCCGGGCCCGGCGGTCGCGGCGGCGGCCAGGACGGTGGCGGGGGTCACGCGTCTGCCTCCGGGGTGGTGGGCGGTGCGGTCTCGGCGGCCGCGGCTGCCGCTGCGGCGGCTTCGGTCTTCTCCGCCGACTTGCGGGCGGCGGCGAGTTCCTTGGGCTCCTCGGCGGCCGGGTCCAGGGCGGGCGGGGCCGGGACGGTCCACATCCACTCGCGCAGCTTGTCGCGCTCGTGGGTGAGTTCGTGGATGTCGGTCTCCGCGTACTCGAACTCCGGCGACCAGAAGAGGGCGTCGAAGGGGCACACCTCGATGCAGATGCCGCAGTACATGCAGAGGGAGAAGTCGATGGCGAAACGGTCCAGGACGTTGCGGCTGCGCTCCCGGCCGCCCGGCGCGGAGGCCGGGACCGTCTCCTTGTGGGAGTCGATGTAGATGCACCAGTCGGGGCACTCCCGGGCGCACAGCATGCAGACCGTGCAGTTCTCCTCGAACAGGCCGATGACCCCGCGGCTGCGGGGCGGTAGCTCGGGCTGGACGTCGGGGTACTGGGCGGTGTGCGAGCGCTTCGTCATGGTGCGCAGCGTGACCGCGAGCCCCTTGGCGAGGCCCGATCCGGGAATGGGCATCAGCTGATCGCCACCTTCACGATGCCGGTGAGCGCGATCTGGGCGAGCGCGAGGGGGATGAGGACGGTCCAGGCCAGCTTCTGAAGCTGGTCCTCGCGCAGGCGCGGGTAGCTCACACGGAGCCAGATCACGACGAAGGCGAGGATCGCGGTCTTGAGCAGGGTCCAGACCCAGCCGAGGCCGTCGGCCCCGAGGGGGCCGTGCCAGCCGCCGAGGAAGAGGACGGTGGTCAGGGCGCAGAGAACGACGATGCCGGCGTACTCGGCGAGCAGGAACAGGGCGAAACGGAGGCCGGTGTACTCGGTGTACGCGCCGAAGATGATCTCGGAGTCGGCGACGGGCATGTCGAAGGGGGGCCGCTGGAGTTCGGCGAGGCCGGCGGTGAAGAAGACGAGCGCGCCGACGATCTGCCAGGGCAGCCACCACCACTCGAAGGCCCCGACGATGCCGGGGAGCGAGACCGTCCCGGCGGCCATGGCGACGGAGGCGGCGGCGAGCAGCATGGGCAGCTCGTAGGCGAGCAGTTGCGCGGCGGTGCGGAGGCCGCCGAGCAGGGAGAACTTGTTGGCAGAGGCCCAGCCGGCCATCAGGGAGCCGAGCACTCCGACGCCCATGACGGCGAGGACGTAGAACACTCCGGCGTCGATGGCCTGGCCGACCGCGCCTTCGCCGGGGCCGATGGGGATGGCGATGAGGACGAGGAGGTAGGGGAGCAGGGCGACGGCGGGGGCGAGCTGGAAGATCCGGCGGTCGGCGTTGGCCGGGACGATGTCTTCCTTCTGTACGAACTTCACGCCGTCGGCGACGAGCTGGGCCCAGCCGTGGAAGCCGCCCGCGTACATGGGGCCGAGGCGGCCCTGCATGTGGGCCATCACCTTGTGTTCGGCCTGCCCGACGACGAGCGGGAGCACGAGGAAGACGGCGAAGACGACGATCAGCCGCAGGGCGACGTCGAGGACGTCGTTCACGCGTCGCCTCCGTTGTCGGGTTGGGTGTCGGTACCGGGTTCCGGCACGGTGCCGGGCTCAGGCTCGGGCTTGGACCCGGAGCCCGGCACGGTGCCGGGCTCGGGCGCTGCCCCGGGGTCGGGCTCGGGCGCTGCCCCGGGGTCGGGCTCGCGCGTTGCCCCGGGGTCGGGCTCGGGTCCAGCTTCGGCCTTCGGCCTCGGCTCGGACTCGGGCCGCGCCTGCGGCCCTGCCGGGGCCGGTGGGGCCCCAGCGGCTGCTGGGGTCTCCGGGGCCGGTGGGGCGGTGGCCGGGGATGCGAAGGCGGGCTTCGGGTCGTGCCAGGGCGCGTCGGCACTGCGCGGCGCGGTGCGGCGGGGGGCCGCCGGGGTAGGGGCCTCCGGGGTGGAAGTGGCCACCGGGGCTGCCGGGGATTCGGCGGCCGGAGCCGGGGCTGCGGAAGCCGGACCGGCCGAAGGCTCGGCCGGAGCAGCCGGGGCCGTGGCCGGAACCGGGGTCACGGCCGAGGGTTCGGCCCCGGCCGGGGGTGCCTGGCTGGCCGAGCCGTCCGATGCCGAGCGCGTACGGCGGGGCGGACGCGCGGGGCGCGCCGGGGCGGCACCGTCCGCAGCCGTCTCCCCGGCCGGGGGCTCCGGCGCCGCCGGACCGGCCACCGACCCGGGGGCCGGATCAGCCACCGGACCGGCCGCCGCCCCGGCCGCCGAGGTGGCGGCCGAGGTGGCGGCCGGGGGCACCGGGGTCGTCGGAGGCGCCGGGGTGGCGTCGTCCGCGGTCGCCGGGGCGGAGGCCGGGGCCGGGCGGGGGCGGCGGGCCGGGGCACCCTCCCGGGCCGGGCGGGCCGGAGCGGCGCCCGCGCCCGCACCCGCCGCGCGGGCGGTACGGGCCGGGCGGGCCGGAGCCGGGGGAAGCTGGCCCTTCAGGGGGCCCCACTCGTTGGGGTCCGGAACGCCCGGCGGGAGCATCTGACGGCGCTTGGGCCCGTCGGGGTCGGCGCCCTCGCCCGGCTCCTTCGCGCCCGGCCACGCCTTGGCGACCCGCGCGGCCAGGACGAAGTCCTTGCGCAGGGGGTGGCCCTCGAAGTTCTCCGGGAGCAGGAGCGGGACGAGGTGCGGGTGGTCGGTGAAGGCGACGCCGAACATCTCGTGCGTCTCGCGCTCGTGCCATTCGGCGCCCGCGTAGACGGCGACCGCCGAGGGGAGCGAAGGAGCGGTGTGCGGGACGGTCGTCCGCAGCAGCAGGCGGCGGACGCGGTGGTTCTCCAGCGAGACGACGTGGGCGCAGATCCGGAAGCCGGTGCCCGGCTCGTCCACCGCGCTCAGCCAGTCGAAGTAGGTGCAGCCCAGCTTGTCCCGGGCGATCTCCAGCGAGGAGATCCAGGAACCGACGGGGACGTCCACGGTCAGGACGGCGTACGCGTGCTCGGCCACGGCCTCGGCGCCGAAGACCGTCTGCGCCGCGTCGGGAAGGGAGTCGTAGAGGTTCACGCGCCGGCCCCCGGTACGGGCGGGAGCGTCCCCGGAGCGGGCGGATCGGACGGAGAGGTTCCGGGGGTGGGCGGGGGCGGGATCAGGCCACTGGTCAGCTGTCCCACGGAGGGTCCCGCCTGTCCTGCGGAGGGTCCCGTCCGTCCTGCGGAGGGTCCCGTCCGTCCTGCGGAGGGTCCCGTCGTGTAGCGGTCCGCGAGCGACTCCCGTGCGATCTTCTCCTGGAGCTTGAGAATCCCCTGGAGCAGCGCCTCGGGACGGGGCGGGCAGCCGGGTACGTAGACGTCCACCGGGATGATCTGGTCGACGCCCTTCGTCACCGAGTACGAGTCCCAGTACGGCCCGCCGCAGTTGGAGCAGGCGCCGAAGGAGATGACGTACTTCGGCTCCGGCATCTGCTCGTAGAGCCGCTTCACGGCGGGGGCCATCTTGTCCGTGACCGTGCCCGAGACGATCATCAGATCGGCCTGGCGGGGGCCCGGCGCGAAGGGGATGACGCCGAGACGGATGAAGTCGTGGCGGGCCATGGAGGCGGCGATGAACTCGATCGCACAGCAGGCGAGGCCGAAGTTGAACACCCATAGGCTGTACCGGCGGCCCCAGTTCAGGACCACTTTCATCGGTTCGGGGGCCAGTCGGGAAAGGATTCCCAGGCGTCCTCCCGATTCCCCGGTGGCGCCTCCGGGTTCCGGCAGCAGGCGGGGTTCCGGCAGCAGTTCGGGCTCCGGTGTCACGTCCATTCGAGGACGCCCTTCTTGTACGCGTAGAGCAGGCCGACGGCCAGGAAGCCCAGGAAGATGAACATCTCCACGAGCGTCGTGGCGCCGTAGCCTGCGGCGGCGAACACCGTCGCCCACGGGAAGAGGAAGATCGAGTCCACGGCGAAGATGACGTAGAGGAAGGCGTAGACGTAGTAGCGGACCTGGGTGTGCGCCCAGCCCTCGCCCACCGGGTCCACGCCGCACTCGTACGTCAGCAGCTTCTCGGGGGTCGGGACCACGGGGCGCAGCAGGCGGCCGGCCCCGAAGGCCACGGCCACGAAGAGCACACCGAGGGCGGCCAGCAGGCCGACGACCGAATAACTCCGGAAGTAGTCCGCCGCGAGCACGGTCATGGTCGATACCGTCGGTTCAGGCACGTCCGTTCCTCGCTCCTCGGCCACTGTCGACGATCTGGTACGCACGGGAGTCTAGGGCCTGGCCCCCGCACGGTGGGGTTATCCCCCGTTCACCGGACCCGGCCACCCCATGGCAACCGGTGGTGCTCGCTTGACAAACTGGGGCCATGACCGCGAGCGATCAAGCCACCCGGAACGCCGCCGGGAACGTCGGCCGGAGCACCACTCGGAGCACCGCTCGGGGCGCCGGTCCGAGCGCCGACACGACCCCCGGTCCGGCCACCGCCCAGGAGCGGGGACCGGGCGCCGGAGGGACCTCCTTCTGGAGGACCGTCCGCACCACCCTCCTCGGCGCCGGCCGGACACCCGGCCCGGCCGGCGAACCGTCCGACGGCCGGACCCTCGACGACCGGACCGCCGACGACCGGCCGCCGCCCGTACGCCCCGCCTTCGACGCCGTCACGTGGAAGGAGGTCGGCCATCTGCTGACCAACCTGCCGGCCGCGCTGATCGGTTTCGTCTGCACGGTCACCATGGTGTCGACCGCCGGCGGTCTGTCCCTGACCGTGGTCGGGCTGCCGCTGCTCGCCTGCGGCCTCGCCTTCTCCCGCCAGCTCGGCCGACTGGACCGGGCGCGGGCCCGCGCGCTGCTGGGCCTGCGGGTGGGCGAGCCGACCCCGCTCCCCGGCCCGCGCCGCTCCGGCGGGTTCCTCCCCTGGCTGTGGGCGGCCCTGAAGGACCCGGTGGCCTGGCGGACCGTGCTGTACGAGCTGGTCCGGCTGCCGTGGGGGCTGCTGACCTTCACCGTCACGCTGACCGGACTGTTCGTGCTCTGGCCCGTGCTGCCGTACCTGGTCCGCTGGATGACCGACGTGGACCGGGCGATGGTGCGCGGGCTCCTGTCGCCCTCCGACGAGCTGGAGCGGCGGATCGCGGAGCTGGAGGCGGACCGCGGGATCGTCGTGGACACGGCAGCCGCCGACCTGCGGCGCATCGAACGGGACCTGCACGACGGCGCGCAGGCGCGGCTGGTGGCGCTGGCGATGGGGCTGGGCCTGGCCAAGGAGAAGCTGCTGGAGGACCCGGAGGGGGCGGCGGCGATGGTGGACGAGGCGCACGGCGAGGTGAAGCTGGCCCTCCAGGAGCTGCGCGACCTCGCCCGGGGCATCCACCCGGCGGTCCTGACGGACCGGGGCCTGGACGCGGCCCTGTCCTCGGTGGCCGCGCGGTGCCTGGTGCCGGTGAGGGTGACCGTGGACCTGCCCGCGCGTCCGGCGGAGGCGATCGAGGGGATCGCGTACTTCGTGGTCTCCGAGCTGCTCCAGAACGTCAGCAAGCACGCGCGGGCGCGGGGCGCGAGCGTGGAGGTGTGGCGGGCGGGACGGCGGCTGCTGCTCCGGGTCGCGGACGACGGCCGGGGCGGTGCCCGGCCCGACGGGGGCACCGGGCTGGCCGGGCTCGCGGAGCGGCTGGGGGCGGTGGACGGGGTGTTCGTCGTGCGCTCGCCCGAGGGCGAGGGGACCACCGTCACGGCGGAGCTGCCGTGGCGCGACCGCGAGAGCGAACCCCGGCGCCGCTGACCGGCCCCGTCGGGCGGGGCGAGGGCCGGGGCGGGCCGGGGTGGGGGTAGCCCCACCCCGCGGAGACCGACCCGCCGCATGGTCCGGGCACCCCGCCGGACGGCAGGGTGGAGACGTAGCGGACAACCGGAAGGACGGGGCGGGACCATGGGCGACGACAGGGGTACGAGCGGCGGCGGGATCGGGGCGGTGCTGCGGGCTCCGGTCTCCGGGCGGACCTGGCGGGAGTTCGGGTACCTGATGACCGGGCTGCCGCTCAGCACGGTGTACTTCGCGGCGGCCGTGACCGGCGTGAGCCTCGGCGCGGGCCTCCTCGTCACCTTCCTCGGGATTCCGGTTCTCGCCGGGGTCCTCGCCATGTGCCGGGGGTTCGGGCAGGTGGAACGGGTCCGGGCGCGCGCACTGCTCCGTAGCGGCACCGCCGATCCCGCTCCGGTACGGGCCGCGAAGGGCGGGGCCCTCGGCGCCATGGGGGCGATGCTCAAGAGCGGCAGCGCCTGGCGGCACGTGCTCTACTCGGTGATCCACTTCCCGTGGGCGGTGTTCGGCTTCTGCGTGGCCCTGGTGTTCTGGACGTACGGGTGGAGCTTCCTGCTCTACCCGCTCTGGCACTGGGTCTTCCCCACCTTCACCGGGCAGCCCGGTCTCCAGCTCATCCAGGACGACGGCTACTCCTTCTACCTGGACTCGCCCGCCGAGATCGCGGTGACCTCGCTGACCGGGCTGGCCCTCACCCTCCTCACCCCGTGGCTGTTCCGGGCGCTGACCGCCGTCGACCGGGTCCTGGTCGACGGGCTGCTCGGCCCGTCCCGGCTCGCCGGGCGGGTCACCGAGCTGGAGTCCGACCGGGGCGTGGTGGCCGACACCGCCGCCGCCGACCTGCGGCGCATCGAACGGGACCTGCACGACGGCGCGCAGGCCCGGCTGGCCGCGCTCGCCATGGATCTGGGGCTGGCGAAGGAGAAGCTCGGCGAGGACCCGCAGGCCGCCGCCCGCATGGTGGACGAGGCGCACGGCGAGGTGAAGATCGCCTTGCGGGAGCTGCGCGACCTCGCCCGGGGCATCCACCCGGCGGTCCTGACGGACCGGGGCCTGGACGCGGCCCTGTCCTCGGTGGCCGCGCGGTGCGCCGTACCGGTACGGGTGGCCGTGGACCTGCCCCGGCGGCCCGCGGCGGCGATCGAGGGGATCGCGTACTTCACCGTCTCCGAGCTGCTCCAGAACATCAGCAAGCACGCCGGGGCCCGGTCCGCCTCGGTGGAGGTGTGGAAGTCCGGCGAGCGGCTGATGGTCCAGGTCACCGACGACGGCCGGGGCGGCGCGAGCACCACGGCCGGGACCGGGACCGGGCTGGCGGGACTGACCGAGCGGCTGGACGCCGTCGACGGGGTGCTGGTCGTGGACTCCCCCTCGGGCGACGGGACCACCGTCACGGCGGAGCTGCCCTGGCGGGTCTAGTGCCGCGTCAGGCCATCTCTTCCGGGGGCCTGGGGTGCGGAAGCCCCAGGCCCCCGCACCCCGCGCCCCCGCACCGGTGCGCGGGCGCGAACAGGTACGGGCACAGGTGCGGACGGGTACGGGCACAGGTGCGCGGGTGCGGAGCCGCGCCGAAGAGGGGCATTGGGGCCGGGCCGATCGGCCCGGCCCTTCTCAACTTGCTCCGCGCACACGACCCCTGGCGGGGTCCGCACACCGGAGGAGCACCTTCCACGGCCGAAAACTCCCCTCCCGCACGCGCCGGTTGTCCCGGGTCGACCTTGATCCGGCCCTGAGGCTGGGATGCTTGGCCGAGCAGGGTTCGTACAACGAGGAACGCGGGAGCGGCTGAGTCGTGGAAGACAGCGTGCGGGTGGTCATCGCCGAGGATTCAGTACTGCTGCGTGAGGGGCTGACCAGACTCCTGACGGACCGGGGCCATGAGGTCGTCGCGGGCGTCGGGGACGCGGAAGCCCTGCTCAAGACGGTGGCGGAGCTGGCGGCGCAGGACGCGCTGCCGGATGTGGTGGTGGCCGATGTGCGGATGCCCCCGACCCATACCGACGAAGGCGTACGGGCGGCCGTCCGGCTGCGGCGCGACCATCCCGGGATAGGTGTCCTGGTGCTCTCGCAGTACGTGGAGGAGCAGTACGCCACCGAGCTGCTGGCCGGCTCCAGTACCGGGGTCGGATACCTGCTCAAGGACCGGGTGGCCGAGGTACGGGAGTTCCTCGACGCCGTGGTGCGCGTGGCCCGGGGCGGTACCGCGCTGGACCCCGAGGTCGTCGCGCAGCTGCTGGGCCGCAGCCGCAAGCAGGACGTGCTGGCGGGGCTGACCCCGCGCGAGCGCGAGGTGCTCGGGCTGATGGCCGAGGGCCGGACGAATTCCGCCGTCGCGAAGCAGCTCGTGGTGAGCGACGGAGCGGTGGAGAAGCACGTCGGCAACATCTTCATGAAGCTCGGCCTGTCGCCGAGCGAGGGGGACCACCGGCGGGTGCTGGCCGTCCTCACCTACCTGAA
This sequence comes from Streptomyces sp. NPDC051567, assembly GCF_044454165.1. NCBI lineage: Bacteria > Bacillati > Actinomycetota > Actinomycetes > Kitasatosporales > Streptomycetaceae > Streptomyces > Streptomyces sp. NPDC051567. The sequence continues at coordinate 82,068 of NZ_JBITDK010000030.1, forward strand.
ATCCTGACCGGCTGACACCCTGACAGGCAGAGATCCAACGGTGCCGACGACACCCGTGGGACCACGGCACCGTTAACACCAGGCAGCACCAAGCGGCACCAAGCACGGCAAGCACGGCAAGCACAACAGTCACGGCAGACGCGGTCAGCACGGCAGACACAGAGATACCGGTCGGATCGCCCCGACGGACGGTCCAACGGTCCAGAATGTGAGCTTTTCCGGGGACATATCCCTGCCGACGTGGGGATGTACTTCGGGAACGCCACGGCTCGAAGGAGGTCCAGTCCATTGACCAGCCAGGTCAGCAGTCCGGCCGAGCAGGCCGACCCCGATGGAACCGAGGGGACCGAGGGGACCGAGGGTGCGGCCGTCAGCGGACAGCGCACCCCCGAGGGCCCGGCCGAGCAGGGAACCCGTGGTGGGAAGGAGGTGCGTCGGTTGGACCGGGTGGTGATCCGGTTCGCGGGTGACTCGGGTGACGGTATGCAGCTGACCGGGGACCGGTTCA
>NZ_JBITDK010000031.1:0-81752 GCF_044454165.1 Streptomyces sp. NPDC051567
CCCATCCGCATATTTCACATACCACGGATACACCCACCCACCCACACCCATCAGGAAGTTCGGACGGAATCACCCCAACGAGCTGAAGTCAGTAATACCTTCACCACGGCGCACTCCATCCAGACTCTCCAGGACCTGGCCCGGCTCGTCAGCACTCTGGCCATCACCACCCCGGTCGAGTACTGGCTGATTTCCCAGTACCGGCCCATCGGTCGCGCCAACCCCCAAAAGGCGGAGATCTACGGTTTCGGACGCGAGGACTTCCTCCAGGCCGTGGACGATGCCCGTGCGCTCGTCCCCGACATCCCGGTCTTCGCCCAGCCGACACGCGCCCCGCACGATGCCTACCCGTTCCGCGTCTGGGTCCTCGCGGACGGCACGGTCACAGCTGACCTCGGCAGCGTCTCGGCACCACGCAACGCCGTGCTCGGCAACCTCCTGACCGACGGCTTCGAGCCGCTAGTCCGCCGCGCCTTCGCGCTCCGCGCAGCCTCCCCTTCGCCTCAGGAAGTGACCTCATGAAGTTCGACACCGCCTACTACGAGAACGTCATCGACCAGCACCGCTACGAGCGCCTCGGGCTCGGGGCCATCGACTTCGCCCTCGCCGGCATGAGCCCCGACGACCTGCGCACCAAGTGGGTGTGCCACACCGGTGCCCGCGAGTTCGCCGAGGCGGTGACGTCCGGCGAGCCCGCGATCGTGACCACCGGTGTCGGTCTCGGCGGCCCTCCCCACGCCGGCACCGTGTTCCAGCTGCTGCGCGCGATCAAGCTCCAGCAGCAGGGGCTCGACGTGCAGATCGTCCTCGGGGACCTTGATTCCTACAACGCACGCCGCACCCCGCTGGACGTGGTGCGCCGGATCGCGGACCAGTACGAGGAGTTCGTACGCCGCCTCGGGTTCGACGATCAGCGTGGAGTTCTGCGCCGTCAGGAAGGCCACACCGACGTGCTGGCCACAGCCTTCCTGCTCTCCCGGCACCTCGACGACGCGGACTTCCAATGGGCGGAGGAGGACCTCTCCGGCCTCTACCGCAGCCACGGCGTCTTCGACCACCTCTCGTACGGCATGAAGCAGGCCACCCTCCTCATGGCCGCCGACTTCGTGCATCTCCTCTCGGAAGGGCGGCACGTACTGGTCTCCCTCGGCGTCGACGAGCACAAGTACGTGGCCCTCGCCCGCCGCGGCGCCGAACGCTGGGGGCTCCCCGCACACCGCCTGTCCGGCATCTACACGAAGATGATCCCGGGCCTGGGCGGCCTGCCGAAGATGAGCAAGAGCATCCCCGGCTCGGGCATCGACGCCTCGATGTACGCCGAGGACATCCGCGCCCTGCTCTCCGCCGACACGGATACCGCCCCCGAGGACGACGGCTCGGCCCTGCTCCAGATGTACGCATGCCTCCCCGAGGTCGACGGCCTGGCCTACGACCGCGCGGCGACCGCACGCCGCAGCGGCGCTCCCGAGTGGCAGGCGCTGCGCGAGGAGCTCGTCGAGCGCGTGATCACCGTCTTCTCCCTCTGGCCGAAGTAACCGAAGGAGCCTCCCGATGCACCCCGCCCCCGCCCTGTCCAGTCGCCCGATAGGCGACGCCGCCTCGTACTTCATCAGGAACGGCTACAGCAGCCGCGACACCGTGGACTACTTCGCCGACGAGACGGAAGACGCCACCGTCTGGCAGCCCGACGTCTACCCCTACGCCGCTGCCCAGGCGCAGGAACTCGGCCGTGACGTCCTGATCGACATCGGCTGCGGCCGTGCCGGCAAGCTGGCCACCCTGGCCACTGCCCGCCCCGACTACACCTTCATCGGCGTCGACTTCGGCGACAACCTCCACTGGAGCCGTGCCAACCATCCCTTCGGCCAGTGGATCGAGGCGGACCTGGAAGCCGCCCTCGTCCTCCCGATCGACTCCGCCACCATCCGCCGATCCATCGTGGTCTGCTCCGACGTCGTGGAGCACCTTCTCAACCCCAGGCCGGTCCTCACCCTGATCCGCAGGCTGCTCGCGGAAGGATGCGCCGCCGCAGTCTTCTCCACCCCCGCCCGGGAGTTCCGCAGCGGCTACGACGCCCCTGGACCTCCCCGAAACCCCAGCCACGTCCGCGAATGGGCGAGCGACGAATTTCAGGCCCTGCTGCGTTCCTCCGGCTTCGAGATCCATTACGCCGGGCTCACCCGCAGCGACGACGATTCCAACGGTCTGTCTACCCAGCTGGTGCTCGTCGGCCCCGGAAAGGAGGACGAGTGACCGAGATGGCACCACCCTCGCCGCCACACGCGTTGCGCGTGGTCCACCTACCGGCCCGCACCCCGTACGCACGCAAGCTGCACGGCCAGGACATCCGCATCCTCAACGAGACCACGATCCGCCCCGGCGTCACCGTCCCCGCCGCAGTGAACGCCTCCTGGCTCCTCGCCCACACCCCGCTCAACTGGCTCGATGCGCTGCACCTACACCACATCGACATGGAAGACCTCTCCACGCTGGAGCGCCTCCTCGACGCCTGCGCCACCTCCGGGGTCCGCGTGGTCTTCACCGCACACGACACCCGCCCCATGTACGGCAACACGGCGGAATTCACAGAACGCCTCCGGCTCCTCCTCTCGGCCAACGTCCAGTGGGTCTGCCTGACCGAGAACTCCCTCACCGAGCTGGCCGGCCTCCTGGGAACTCGCCCTCCCGCGACCGTCATCCCTCACGGATACGTCGCACCGCCAGACACCCTGCTCCGCAGAGAACGGGAACAGGGCACCGGCGCCCGCTTCCTCATGTACGGAGCATCCCGCCCCAGCCGCGATCAGCTCTCCCCGGTCATCAACTGGAGCCTGGGAGTCACCGACCCCGCGAGCACCCTGCGGCTCCTCCTCCGCGCCTTCAGCCCAGCCGACTTCACCCCGGACAGTCGCGTACCCCTGCTGCTAGACACCGCACGCCACGACCCCCGCATCCGCTTGTCCATGCACCCGTACCCCACCGACGACGACGTGATCGACGCCGGCCTCACGTCCGATGTCCTCCTGCTCCCCTACCTGTGGGGCAGCCACTCAGGCCAGTTGGAACTCGCCTTTGACCTGAATCTGATGCCGGTCTGCTCCCGCACCGGCCACCTGCCTGAACAACACCGCCAGCACCAGGGACTCGTCGGCGAACCCGAGTGGTTCGACTGGACGACCGGCCACCCCAACCTCTTCGGCGAACGCTTCCTCACAGCCGTCGAGAACGCCACGGCCCGCCTGGCCGCCGCCCCGCGCCACCTCGATCGAACATTCCTCGACTACCGCACCGAGGAGCACAAGGCCATCCTCACCGCCCACGCCCAGATATACGGGAGCGGCCGGTGAACAGCCTGCCCCGGATATCGTGCGTCATCCTCTGCCACAACTACGGCCGCTACCTCGACCGCGCCATCACCAGCTGCTTGGAACAGGAGCCCGGGAGATACGCCCTGCACGAGATCGTCGTCATAGACGACGGCTCCACGGACGAGACCGAGGAAGTATGCGCCCGCTACGAGGGCCGCATCCGAGTCATCCGGCGAGACAGCCGGGGCTTCGGCCAGACCCTGACCGACGCCTTTCGCCTCAGCAGCGGTGACTGGGTGGCCCCGCTGGACGCCGACGACTGGTTCCACCCGACCAAACTGCATATCTGCGCCGAGGCCGTCACCGCCGACCAACTCTTCATCGAGCACTGGGAGCACGTCGTCGATGCCGACGGTCACCAGGTTCTCGCGGAACCACACCCTGGCGGCAACACCAGCACCCTGCTCGTACACCGGGAGGCGGCCCTCACCCTCCTCCCCGTGACGAACGAGATCTTCTTCCACGCCCTGCGGGAAGCCGGCCACGGTCACACCCTGCATGTCCCGCTGGTGCACTACCGACTCCACCCGCTCAGCATGACCGACCGGCACAACCGCGGAGTGTCACAGCTGTACCGGGCCGAGGTCTCCACAGCCCTCGCCCGCCGGCTCCGGACCATGGCCGTCGCACCGCCGAGTTGGACAACGCGCCGCGACCTCCACCGCATGTCCCGGCACTTCCATGCCCTCGCCGCCGGGCACCTCGTGGAAGCACAGGTACAGCTCGGGCACCGCCGCACCTGCGTGCGTCCCCTCACCACCATGCTGATCGATACAGCCTGCTCCAGAGGGTCTCTCACCCCCTGGGTCAGGGCTCTGTCGAGCACCGTAACCGGACGACCGCAGGCACCTGTTTCGAATGATCAGGAACGGCGCCGCTGAGAGTGACTATTCGAATACGGCGGATGAGCAGCGATGATAAAATCGCCCCTTCCAACCACACTGGCCTAGCCAGTTGTCAGACCCAGGAGCGTATAGGCACCATGAGCCGTCTGAGCGAGTCCGTCACCCGCGTCATGCAGATCCTCGAGGGATCGGACCTGGGCGTGGACTATACGGTCGCTCAGCTCCTGGACGAGACAACTGCCCGGCGCTCTCTCGACCTCTCCGACCTCTCCCCTCGGGAGCAGGCCGCCCTGGTCGAAGGGCGCGCGATCAACATGATCCCCTCAGCCGCGGCACTCGCCGAGAAGATCACCGCCGCCCAGGCGGCGGGCCGTCAGTTCGTCATCAAGTACGGCATCGACCCGACGTCCCCCGATGTGCACCTCGGCCATGCGGTGCCCATCATCATCGCGAGCCGGCTCCAGCGCATGGGTCACCATGTCGTCTTCATCATCGGTGACGTCACGGCGAAGATCGGCGACCCCTCCGGGCGCTCGTCCGAAAGGCCCGCCCTCACCGACGACGACATCGCTCGGAACCTCAGTACCTACCAGCAGCAGGTGACGCCGTTCATCGACTTCGAGCGAGCCGATCTGCGCTTCAATGGTGAGTGGCTCAACAAGGTCAGCCTGCCTCAGCTCGTGGAGATCCTGGCCCGCGTGCCGGTGTCCATGTCCCTCCAGCGTGAGGACTTCCGCACCCGGCTCGCCGAGGGGCAGGGCCTGTCGATCGCCGAGTTCGTCTACTCGGTCGTCATGGCCATGGACTCCGTGGCCATCACCGCCGACGTCGAACTGGGTGGGGTGGACCAGCTCCTCAACCTCCAGATGTGCCGCAAGGTCATGGAAATCTCGGAGCAGACTCCCGAGGTCGTCATCACGACCCCGCTCATCGAGGGCACTGATGGCACGGGCGCCAAGATGAGCAAGAGCAAGGGTAACTACGTCGGCCTCACTGCCACCCCGGACGACGTCTACGGCCGCCTGATGTCCATCCCCGACCATGTCACCGAGCCGTACCTGAAGCTGCTGACCGAGTGGACGGACGAAGAGATCCAGGTGATCACCAAGCGCCTGGCGGAGGGCACCGCACACCCCATGGCGGTCAAGCGCATTCTCGCCGGCGAAGTGGTGGCTGCCCTCCACGGCCTGGACGCAGCCCAGGCTGCCCGCGCCGAGTTCACGGCCCGCTTCTCCAAGCGCTCCTTCGGCGACACGCAGAACCTCCCGGTCGTCTCCCTCAAGGAACATGCCGAGACTTCCCTGGGCGTCCTGCTCAGCCAGACGCTGGACTTCGCCCCCAGTCTCTCGGCCGTCCGTCGCATTGCCCAGCAGAACGGACTCCGCCTGATCACCGAGTCCGGCGGCGAACAGCACGCCACCCCGCTCGCCGAGGCCGTTGTCCAGCAGACACTGGCCGCGGTCCTGACCGAGGCCGGCGCGGCCGATGGCGCTGAGCTTTACCTCAAGGCGGGCCGCAAGATCGCCCGCATCAATGCCTGACATCAGGCCAGGCGACGCGTCACCGAGGAGGGACGCTGTCGGTGATTGAAGGCCTTGCTTCGCCCCACCGATTCATTCGGTGGGGTGAAGCGCTGTCTGAGTGCCGGCGGGTGGAAGCAATCTGGGCGTCGAGCACGGCCGTGATGGCCTCGACGTTGCCAGCGGCGAACTCTGCCAGCTCGGGCGGCATCAGCTTGAGCCTTCGGATTGCCGCCGCGGTGAACGGAATCCGCACGACCTCGTAGCCGCCCCGCTCGGGCTTGTCGAACTCGGTGCCCGTGCGCACCTCGGTGTCCATCCGCTCCAGACGCGCCGCGAAGATGTGCTGGACACCTACGCCCCCCTCCAGCGAGTCGGTGATCAGATGAACCAGCTCGGCCCTGCTCAGCTCGCCGCCGAGCTCCTCGAACACCTCCCGGTGCAGGGCGTCCTCGATGCTCGCATCCTCGTCCTCGACGCCGCCTCCGACCGTCACCCAGTACGGCTCCCGCCCCGGCTTGGTTCGCTTGATCAGGACGAGCTCGTCGCCGTACAACAGGATGGCTCTGGAGCTCCGCTTGATGATCGACACCGCTGGTCACCCCTTCGATTGCCGATGGGAGAGGCTGTTGCCTTGGGTCAACTGACGGCTAGCACGGATGCCGGTTGCACCCCGGGCATTCCGTAGAGCCAACTGGATCTTCTACCCCTGCGCCGGCCATGCCGCGGTCGGATATCCGCCTTGCTGGGCCCTACTCTCGCAGGGCATGAAGAACGTCGATGCACGGATCACCGACTTTTACGCCGAGTACGACGAGGCGTCCCGGCTGCACGCAACCGCAGTGGGCCGTCTGGAGTTCGAGAGGACCCGTGAGCTGGTCCGAGGTCACCTGCCTCCGGCGCCGACCCGTGTGCTGGACGTGGGTGGAGGCCCGGGGACGCACGCCCGCTGGCTCACCAAGGACGGCTACGAGGTGCTGCTCGTAGACCCCGTCCCCAAGCACGTGGAGCAGGCCCGCGCGTACGCGCCTGGGTGTTCGGCCAAGCTCGGCGACGCCCGCGATCTAGCCCTCCCGCCCCACTGTTTCGAGGCGGTCTTGCTCTTGGGCCCGCTCTACCACCTGGCGGACCGTACGGATCGGCTCAGGGCCCTCCGGGAGGCCCGCCGGGTCGCGGTGCCGGGCGGTTTGGTGGTAGCCGCAGGGATCTCCCGCTACTCCCTGATGCAGGACTACACCGTCAGCGCGGGTCTGACCCCAGAGCTGCTGGCCGGTGAGATCACGCAGGTCATCAGCACAGGTTCCTACGACGGCAGCAGGGGGTTCACGGTGATTCACTTCCACACCGCAGCTGAGCTCGCCCAGGAGGCCATCGAGGCTGGACTCACTGGTGTGAGCGTGCACGGAGTCGAGGGCCCAGGGTGGGCGTACGTCGTCGCGGCTGGCCGCTTCGCGGACCAGGAGGCGGCTGGAGCGCTGCTTGCGGACGCCATCGCGACGGCCCGCTTGGCAGACGAGCACGGCGTACACGCCGACGCCTCGGCGCACGTTCTCGTGGTCGGTACAGCTTGAGGCGCCGCAGCAGCAGCGGCCACCGTGCAACGCCTCGTCAGGGATATGCCGCATATGGTGACTGTGGTCCCACGTCGAAGCCTGCCCAGCCGGACAGGGGGCCGAGACGCCGCAGGTTCGCGCGGAGAGCGGAGATCTGAACCGCCGGGGCAACTGCGGCAACAGGTCCCGAACTCGACCTCGTATACACGTTCAGCCTGCAAGGAGACTGACGGACGGCCACGAGGACGCGTGCAGTCCCGATCGCCGGCTACGAAGATCTTGCAATGAACCCGGACGATTTGCAGCCCGACCGATCAGGCCGACGGGTGAGCGTCCCGGGTCTGCGCTAGCGAAACTCGCCCATTGTTCACTTCGGCGCACCAGAAGAGCCAGCCGTTGACCCTGCCGCTCCGGCCGCAGCGGCAGAATCCGGTCCGGAGTACGCGCGGGCGCCGACTTCCAGCCGTCCGTCGGGTAGGAGGATGGCGGTCACTTCACCGAACGATGCCGTACCAATCAGCTCGATCCCGGGCTTTAAGATGCTCGAATGGATTAGATCTAGCAAAGCCGTAGCCGTAGCCGACTGGCTGGAACTCCCATCAGAATCGTTCACTCCCATCTCTTCGCTAAAATTCTGAACAATAACTGGCATGCCTCGCTGCATGCGCAAGGCGGATAGTGCGGCGCTACTAAAATATGCTCGGAGTTAAGGGAGATCGTGAGACGGATTCGGCTCGCCATATTCGGGGCGCCGAATTCCAGAAAGTTCGCTACGGGCATAAGGTCACTCATGACTTGCTTTCGCGCTACATCAAGGCCGCCCCGCTGTATCGCCACCCATGCCGATGGCATCGTCGCCGGATCAGCCACCCGGCGCGGTGGGGCCCGCTCTCGGTGATGTTCCACAGGGGCGGAGTGCTTGGGGTCGGGCTGCATCAGACGTGTGGAACGGAAGGTGGGGGTGAAGTGGCTTGCTCCCCAGCGGAGTGGATTCCCCCCCCCAGGCCCTCGAAAGTGGCCTGTTAGGTCATTCGTGAATGTGAATCCGATCAATGGGGTGGAGCTGCTTCCTACAGCCAGTCGCGCTTCTTGAAGATGACGTACAGGCTGACGCACACCACCCCCATCAGGGCCACCGCGAAGGGGTAGCCGAAGGCCCAGCGGAGTTCCGGCATCATCTCGAAGTTCATGCCGTAGATGGTGCCGACCAGGGTCGGGGCGAAGAGGATGGCCGCCCAGGAGGAGATCTTCTTGATCTCCTCGTTCTGTTCGAAGCCCGCCTCGGCCAGGGCGCGCATTTCGGAGTTCTGCTGTTGGGAGACCAGGGTGGCGTTGACCGTCAGGATTTCGGTGAGGGCCTGGCGGAAGCCGTCGACGCGTTCGCTGGTGTGGGTGACGTGGTCGGCCACGTCGCGGAGGTAGCGCTGGAGCTCCTCGTCCGTGCCGTACTTGGCGAAGCCGGCCATCAGGCCGTGGAGCATGCCGACCAGGGGGCGGGTGGCGCGCTGGAACTCGACCGTCTCGCGGGAGAGCTCGTAGATGCGGCGGGAGACCTCCGGGTCGCCGCGGAAGACCTCGGTCTCGATCTCGTCGATGTCGGTCTGGACCCCCGCGACGACCGGGGCGTAGCCGTCGACCACCGCGTCGAGGATGGCGTACAGGGCGGCCTCCGGTCCCAGGGCGAGCAGCTCCGGGGTCTGTTCCATCCGGCGGCGGACGCTGGAGAGGTCGGGGGCGGCGCCGTGGCGGACCGTGATCAGGAAGTCCGGGCCGACGAAGACGTGGAGCTCGCCGAAGTCGACCTCCTCCGGGGCGTCCAGGTAGCGGGCGGCGCGCAGGACGACGAAGAGGGTGTCGCCGTAGCGCTCCAGCTTGGGGCGCTGGTGGGCCTCCATGGCGTCCTCGACGGCGAGTTCGTGGAGGTTGAACTCGGCGGCCAGGGAGTGGAGTTCGGACGCGGTGGGGCGGTGCAGGCCGATCCAGGCCATGCCGTCGGGCTGGTCGCGCAGCTGCCGGAAGGTGTCCGCGAGGGTGGTGGGGGAGGCCACCCGGTGGCCGTCGCGGTAGACGGCGGAATCGATCACGCTGCGGTGGTTCTCCGCCGTGGTGTCCTTCGGCGCGGGCGGCGGGGGCGTCGACGGTCCCGCCGTGGACGCGGCGGCCGGGGCGGCGGGGCGGCGCCATCCCGTGCGCTTCGCGGGCGGCGAGGGGCGGCGGTCTGGGCGCTCCGTCATCGCGGGTCAGCTTCCGGTCGAACGTGTGTTTACGGGCAGGAGCAGGATATATGGGGAAAGGTGCGTCGGACCCCTGCCCGCCCCGCGCCCCGCCGCCTGCCCCGCGCCCCGCCGCCCGGCCCGGACCCGGGCCCGCCCCGGGGCAGGCAGGCAGGCGGTTCCCCGTTCCCGATTGCGGTCGGCATCCTGACTGCCGACAATGCGGTGGCGCCGGCGGATCACGAGGCACCTGCCGGACTCCCGTCCATCATGTGAAGCAGTCCTATGGACACAGTCGTGCCGATACAGGAGAGAGCTATGCGGATTCCGATGACCGTGGCGGACTTCCTCGACCGGGCGGAGCTGGGGTTCTCGTCCAGCCTCGGTGTGGTCGACGAGCCGGATCAGCCCGGTTCGCCGGTCCCGGAGCTGACGTACGGGCGGCTCGGTGAGCGGGTCCGGGCCTGGCAGGCGGGGTTCGACGCGCTCGGCGTCGGCGAGGGCGAGCGGGTGGCGGTCGTCAGCCACAACTCGGCGCGGATGCTTGAGCTGCTGTTCGCGGTGCCGATGAGCGGCCGGATCTGTGTGCCGGTCAACTTCCGCCTCAAGCCGGAGGAGATCGACTACGTGGTGCGACAGAGCGGGTCCTCGGTGCTGCTCGTAGACCCGGAGCTGGACGGCGCGCTCTCCGGCATCAAGGTGCGCCACCGGTTCGTCCTCGGCGAGCAGACCGAAAGCGGGTTGATGCGGTTCGGCGTCGAGCCGCGCCCGTGGTCGCACCCGGACGAGGACGCCACCGCGACGATCAACTACACGTCGGGCACCACCGCCCGGCCCAAGGGCGTGCGGCTGACCCACCGCAACATCTGGGTCAACGGCCTCACCTTCGGGCTGCACGCCCGTGTGTGGGAGCGCGACGTCTACATGCACACGCTGCCGATGTTCCACTGCAACGGCTGGGGAATGCCGTACGTGATGGCCGGCCTCGGCGTCAGGCAGGTGGTGCTGCGCAAGGTCGACGGCACGGAGATCCTGCGCCGGGTCGAGGAGCACGGCGTCACGCTCATGTGCGGCGCGCCCGCCGTCTGGAACGCGGTGCTCGACGCGGCGGCGGCCTGGGAGGGCGCGATTCCGGGCCGTGACCGCGTACGGGTCGTCTGCGCGGGGGCCCCGCCGCCGAGCCGGATGATCCAGCGGATGGGCGAGGAGCTGGGCTGGGAGTTCACGCAGATCTACGGTCTGACCGAGACGTCGCCGCTGCTCACCTTCAACCGGGCCGGGCCGGCCGACGCAGGGCTGCCCGCCGGGGAGCGGGCCCGCAAGCTGTCCCGCGCGGGGCTGCCGGCGCTGGGCGTCAAGCTGAAGGTCTCCGGCTCCGGCGAGGTCCTGGCCCGGTCGAACGTCGTGCTCGACGGCTACTGGGACAAGCCGGAGGAGACCGGGGAAGCGCTGGAGGGCGGCTGGTTCCACACCGGCGACGGCGGCACGGTCGACGAGGCCGACGGCCACCTGACGATCTCCGACCGGAAGAAGGACGTGATCATCACGGGCGGCGAGAACGTGTCGTCGATCGAGGTGGAGGACACGATCTTCAGTCATCCGGCGGTCGCCGAGGTCGCCGTCATCGGGGTGCCGCACGAGAAGTGGGGCGAGACGGTCAAAGCCCTCGTGGTTCTCGCAGAAGGGGCGACGGCGGGGGAGGCCGACATCATCGCCCACTGCAAGCAGCGGATGGCCGGCTACAAGGCGCCGACGACCGTCGAGTTCCGTGAGGCCATCCCGCGCACGGCCACGGGCAAGATCCAGAAGTTCAAGCTCCGCAGGCCCTACTGGTCCGGCCTGGACCGGGAGATCAACTGATCGCCGGTCCCGTACGCGAGGCCGGACGGGGGGTGAGCGGCAGCGGTGTCCGGCGGTCGGCGGGTGTCACCGGCGGTTCTCCGGGGCGCGGGCCGTCGGGGGAGAGGCGTTCCGGGCCCTCGCACCCGTGTGCCGGGTCGGCCCCCGCCGCACGGGGAGCACGTGCCCGCCGCCGACGACGGTCCCGAGGGGACGGAGCCCCTCGGGACCGTGGCGTACGGCCGTTCCGTCAGCCGTTGTGGCGGCGGGCCGAGTCCCAGGAGTGCCACAGGGCCGCGTAGGCCCCGCCGGAGGCCAGCAGGGCGTCGTGGCTGCCGAGTTCGACGATCCTGCCCCGGTCCATGACCGCGATGCGGTCGGCGTCGCGTACGGAGTCCAGGCGGTGCACGATCGAGATGACCGTGCGGCCCTCGATCAGCGCGGCGAGCGACCGCTCCACGCGCCGCGACGCGGTCGAGTCCAGCAGCGCGGTGGCCTCGTCGAGGACCAGCGCGTACGGGTCCGACAACAGCAGCCGGGCGAGGGCCAGCTGCTGGGCGTGGGACGCGGACACCGGCGCGGCGCCGGGCCCGATCTCGCTGTCCAGGCCGTCGGGCAGGGACCGGGCCCAGTCCCCGAGGAGTACGGTCTCCAGCGCGTCCCACAGCGGCGTGTCGGACGGGCCGGAGACCGCTCCATCCGGGGGGCCCTCTTTACCCGGGGGGTCCTCGCCGTCGCGGACGAGCGTCAGGTTGTCCCGTACCGTGCCGGCGAACACGTGCTGTTCCTGAGTGACCAGGACGATCTCGCGCCGCAGCTGGCCGACCGGCAGGGTGGTCAGGTCGGCGCCGCCGATGCGCACGCTTCCCCGGGTGGGCAGGTGCACGCCCGCGAGGAGCTTGCCGAGGGTGGACTTGCCCGCGCCGGAGGCCCCGACCACGACCAGCCGCTCACCGGGGGCGATCTCCAGATCGATGCCGGAGAGGACCTCGCGGCCCGCCCCCGCCCCCGTCCCGTAGTCGAAACCGACGCCCTCCAGGCGGATGGCGTGGCCGTCGGTGGGCACGGGCGGGCGGGACTCCTCGTGGGGCAGCAGATCGACACCGAGGACCCGGCGCAGCGCGGCGTTGCCGATCTGGAGTTCGTCGGTCCAGGTCAGCAGGTCGTTGAGGGGTTCGCCGAGGGCCTGGACGTAGAGCACCACGGCGGTCAGCGCCGCGAGCCCCACCTCGCCCCGCTGGTAGGCGAGTCCGCCGATCAGCAGGGTGAGGGCCATCGGCACCATGGTGGCGAGGTCCAGGCTGGGGAACCAGATGGTCTGCAGCCAGGTGGTGCGCTGCCGGGTGCGCACGACCCGGTCGACGGTCTCGCCGTGGCGCCGTACCTGGCGGGGGCCGAGCCCGAGCGCCTCGACGGTGGCGGCGCCACGGGTGGTCTCGTGCGTGGCGGCCAGCACGTCGGCCTCCTCGGCGAGGAGACGTGCGTACGCGCGGGTGGCGCGCGGCCGGTACCACCAGGTGGACAGCACCGCGAACGGTACGCCGGCCAGCAGGCCAAGGGCGAGCAGCGGCGAGGTGAGCAGGATCGCCACGACCGTGAACAGCAGGGTCACGGCGGCCAGCGCGATCCGCGGCAGGGCCTGGCGGATGCTCTCGTTGAGGCGGTCGGCGTCGGTGGTGGCGCGGCTGAGGAGGTCGCCGGTACCGACGCTCTCCACCTCGGACAGGGGCAGCCCCAGGACGCGGCGGACGAAGTCCTCGCGGGTACGGGCGAGGACCCGCTCGCCGAGCAGGGTCGCCTGGGTGCGGGCGGCGCGGGCGAGCAGGGCGTGGCCGACGAGGACGGCGACGAAGACGAGCGCGAGGACGTCGATCCGGCCGGCGGTGGTGCCGTTCTTGACCGACTCGACCAGGTGGCCCAGGAGCTGCGGGCCGACGAGGCTCGCCACCAGGGCGGCCGCGAACAGCCCGAAGGTGAGGGCCAGCCGGCGGGCCTCGCCGCGGACGAAGCCGCCGACCCAGCGGCGGACCTCGGCCCGGCCGGCGAGCGGCAGCCGTCGGGTCGCGCCGGGCGGGCCGCCGGACGCGGGAGCCGGGACGGCGTCCGGGCCGGCCTCGGGGGAGTGGGCGGGGGCGGGGGCGGTGGTCATGAGGGCACTCCTGCGGAGCGGTCGGGGCTGCCGGGGGCGGTGTCCGCGCCGAGACGGAGCTCGCGGTCGGCGACGCCCCGCCACAGTGGACTGTCGCTGAACACCACGGTGGTCCGCCCGGCACGCAGCGCCGCCACCCGGTCGACGATGCGGGCCTCGGTGTGCGCGTCGACGGAGGAGGTGGGGTCCTCCAGGACCAGTACGTCGGGGGCCGCGAGCAGGGCGCGGGCGAGGAGCAGACGCTGGCGCTGGCCGCCGGACAGGGTCCGGCCGTCCTCGTCCAGGCGGGCGTCCAGCCCTCCGGGCAGGGCGTCGACGACATCGGCGGCGTCGGCGGCGAACAGGGCCCGGTCCAGGTCCTGCCCGGACCGGGCCGTCCCGGCGGTGAGCTCCTCCCGGACGGTGCCGCTGAAGAGGGTGTCGGAGGGGCCGGAGCGCAGGACCCGGGAGCGCAGCTCGTCGGGGTCGGCCCGGTCCAGGGGGACGGCGCCGAGCCGGACGGGGGCCGGGCCCTCGCCGGCGCCGGGGCGGGTGAGCCGGTCGGCGAGGCGGCCGGTGCGGTCGGCGGGCGCGGTGACCACGGTGAGCCGGCCGGCCTCGGCGGTGATGCCGGTGCCGGCGTCGGTGAGCCCGAGGGCGCCCACCGGCAGCGGTTCGGGGTCGGCGGGGCGGACGGTTTCGGGGACCAGGCGCAGCAGGGCGCAGACCCGGCCGGCCGCGACCTTGGCGAGGCTGAGTGTCTCGGCGGCCTCGGTGGCCGTGCTCACCGGCAGGGTGAGGAAGGCGGACGCGCCGTAGAACGCGATGAGTTCACCGGCGGTGATGGTGCCGTTCAGGGCGAGGCGGGCGCCGAGCCAGACGATGCCCACCGTGACCAGTCCCGGCAGGAGGACACCGGCGGCCTGGAGCCATGCCTCCATCCGGCCGGCCGACTCGCCGGCCCGCCGGACCTGCTGGCTGGTGCGGCGGAACCGCTCGGCGAAGCCGGCCTCGCCGCCGATGCCGCGCAGGATGCGCAGCCCGGCGACGATGTCGCCCGCCTGCGAGGTGGCGATGCCCATCTGCTCGCGCTGGGCCTCGTCGCGTTCCTGCAGGGGCCGCAGCAGGGGACCGATGCCGAGGACGGCGGCGGGGACTCCGATGAGCACGGCGAGTCCGAGCACGGGCGAGGTGACGGTGAGGGCCACGGCCACCAGGACGGCGGCGACGACCGCGCCGATGGTGCGGCCGACGACCTCGAAGGCGTTGCCGATGCTCTCCACGTCGGCCGCCGCCGAGGCGGCCACCTCCCCGGAGCGGGTCCTGCCGCGCAGGGTGGCGCCGAGCCGCACGACCTGCCGCACCAGTACCCGGTGGGTGTACGAGAGGGCGTGCGCCTCGGCGCCGACGGCGGCCTGGATCAGCCCGGCGCCCGCGGCGGCCTGCACGAGGCCGAGACCGAGGGCGAGCAACGACCACAGGTAGAGGCCGGCCTGCCCCGAGCCGTGCCCGGCCTCGTCGATGGCCCGGCCGATGATCAGCGGGATCAGCGCGAGCGGGGCCATCCAGACGGTGCCGAGCACGGCGGCGAGGACCAGCGGCCAGGGGCGGATGCGCACCAGCCACCACAGGTAGGCCCAGGGGCCGCGGGCATCGGCCTCGGGGACGTCGTCGGGACGGACCGAGGCGTCGAAGAGTGCGTTCGTCACCGGATCTCTTCCAGGGTGCCCTGGGCTTCGGCCCGGGGAGGAACGGGTCCTCGGGGCGGAGCCGCAGAGCGGCGGAGATCTCTGCGCATCTGGTGTGACCTGTGCTTTCTGTCGATGGTCAGTGGGGGCGGTCAGCTTCCGGACCGTGACGGCGGACGCGACAGCCGATCAGGGGACCGGGCACGCCTCAGGGGACCGGGCGCGCCCGGTCCGCCTGCCGGCTGTGTGCGTCGTCCACGGCCCGTACCGCCCTGCCGGGGGAGTGGGCGCGGTGCCGGTGGGGCCGGAACGCGTGCGTGGCCCGTCCCCCGCCCCCGTCTCCCGCCCCCCGGTACGCGTGTACCGCGACGCCCACGGCCCGCCCCGCCCGCGGCACGGCAGGAGCGCCGCGCGGTGTCCGGCCCGCTACCGGCGGAGGACGGCCCGGCGCTGTCCCCCGAAGGGGGAGCCGGGGTCGCGGCGTCAAAGGTACTGGTCCCGGGTCCGGGTGCGGTCGACCTTGCCGGTGCGGGTGTGTGCCAGTGCGGGGACCACGATGATCCGGTCGGGCACGAGGGGCTCGGGGACGGTGGCCCGCAGTCGCGCGCGCAGTGCGGTCCCGGTGTCCGGGCCGGGGGCTCCCGCGCCCTTCGGGCCGCCGCTGCCGCCTTCCGGGGCGGACCAGCCCGGCAACGGCGGCCGTGCGGTCTCCCGTGCGTCGGAGGCGAGGACCACGAAGGCCACCAGGGTGGTGTGTTCGCCCTTGTCGTGCCCGGCGGCGGCGACGGCGCCGACGCCCGGCAGGCGCCCCAGCGCCTCCTCGACGTCCAGCAGGTCCACACGGTGGCCGCGGATCTTGACCTGGTGGTCGATGCGGCCGTGGAAGACGAGTGAGCCGTCGGCGGCCTCGGAGACCAGGTCCCCGGTGCGGTACCAGCGGCCGGAGCCCCCGTCGAACTCCGCCTCGACGAACCGGGCGGCGGTGCGGACCGGGTCGTCGAGGTATCCGGTGGCCAGCTGCGGTCCGGCCACCCACAGTTCGCCCGGCCCGTCCGGCACGTCGGGCCGTGGCACCACCGCCTGCCGCACCGAGGGCAGCGGGTACCCGATCGGTACCCCGCCGGGGAACCCCGCCGGGGCGCCCGGGCCGGCGAGGACCGCGCTGTGGGTGACCAGCGCGGTCTCGGTGGACCCGTAGGTGTTCAGCAGGACGGCGCGGCCTGCGTCGAGCCGGTGCCAGCGCTCCAGCATGTCGGGGCGGACGGCCTCGCCGCCGATCACGACGGTCTCGATGCCGCGGGGCAGCCTCCGGCCGGTCTCCAGGAGGTGGCCGGTGTAGACGTGCCAGTAGTCCACGGGCAGGTTGACGAGGGTGATCTCGTGGTCGGTCAGCACACGGTCGAGGTCCGCCTCACTGTCCTCCTCCAGGACGACGAGCCCGCCGGCCAGGAGGGTCGGCAGGATCTCCTCCAGGCTGGTGTCGCCGTCCGCCCGGTGGAAGTTGAGGGCGACGGTGTCCGGTCCGACGCCGTACCGCTCGCGCAGGTGCGGCAGAACCGCGTGCAGCGCCCCGTGCGGGACCGCGGCCGCCTTGGGGGCGCCCGTGGACCCCGAGGTGAACAGGACGTACGCCGGGTCCTCGGCGCGCACGGGCTCTCCGCTCTCCCTCACGGGGGCTCCGGAGCGGCCCCAGTTGGGGCGCACGACACGGTCGACGGCGGGCAGCGGGCCGGTCCCGGCGGTGGCGACCAGCTCCCGGCAGCCGAGGGCCCGCAGCGCCGCGTCGGCGTGGCCGACGGGCTCGACGGCCACGGGGACGTAGGCGCGGCCGGCGGTGAGGACGCCGAGGATCGCCGCGATGTCGCGGACGCTGTGGTGGACGACGACACCCACCGGCGGCTGCGGGCCCTCCGGGGCCCGGACGGCGAGGAGATCGGCGACCGCCCCCGCCCAGCGGGCCAGTTGGCCGTATCCGACGGTCACCCCGTTGTCGACGACCGCGGGCCGGCCGGGATCTGAACGGGCGATGGCGAAGAAGGGGTCGAGCACGCTGGGCAGGGTCATGGCGGCGTCTTTTTCTCCTGTTCCGTCCGTGGAGGCGTTTCAGCGGGAGAGCGCGCCGGGCGCGGCGTGCTCGGCCGCCGCGCCCGGGAGGGCGTCGAGGAGCGCGGTGAGGGCGGCCCGGTGGCGGGCGGCGAGCGCGCGCACCGTGGCCTCTTCGTGCAGGGCGCTGGAGTACCACCACTCGACGCGCAGGGTCGCGTCGTCGGTGGTGGCGATCACCTCGACCAGGTGCGGGCGGACCCAGTGCGGGGCCGTGATGTCGCCGACCGGTTCCGGTGCCATGTCCGGCAGGAGGGTGCCCAGCGGCAGGGAGTCCGCTTCGTCGCCCTCGAAGTCGAAGGAGACGTCGCTGGGCGGGGCGGCCCGGAGCGCGGCGGCGACCCGCGGCCGGCCGTGCCGGGCGAGTGCGCCGTGGCCCACGCCGCCGCCCGGCAGGGCCGCGAGGTGGCCCACGGTCCGGGCGAGGCGTTCGGCGGGCGTGCCCGGTGCCAGGTCGAGGCGGACCGGGACGGTGGTGGTGAACCAGCCGGTGGTGCGGGCCAGCCGGGTGTCGCCGACGGTCTCCTCGCGGCCGTGGCGCAGGACGTCGACGCGGACGGCTTCCTCGTGGAGCCGTTCGGCCAGCGTCTCGCCGAGGGCGTGCAGGACGAGGTCACCGGGGTGGGCGCGGTGGGCGCGGGCGGCCGTGTGGAGGCGGGTGGTGAGGCCGGCGGGGAACTCCTCGCGGTGGGTGGCGGCGGTGGCCGCGGTGTTCGCGGCCCGGGGGTCGCCCACCGGGTGGTCCGGGGGGAGGGCGGCGGGGGTGCGGGCGACCTCGGTCCACCACTCGGCCTCGGCCTCCGCCTCGGGGGTGCGGGCGTGGGCGGCGAGGGCCTGGGCCCACTCCGGGTACGAGGTGCCCTCCGCCGGCCACACGTCGTGGCGGCCCGCTTCGAGAGCCGTGTACACCTCCTCCAGGTCCGCGAGGAGCACGGACCACGACACCATGTCGATCGCGAGCTGGTGCACGGCGACCAGCAGCCGGCCCGGGCGGCCGGGCCCCGCGTCGAAGTGGACGAACCGGGCGACCCGGCCGGCCCGCGGGTCCAGGGAGCGCTGCTCGACCTCGCACCGCAGAGTGACCGCGGCGGTGCGTTCGGCGTCGGTGAGTTCGCGGATGTCGACGGTGTCGAGCAGGTCGCCGAGGGCCGTTCCGGGCGGACCGTCGGCCGCCAGGGCCGCGGCGTGCTGCCGGGGCCGCCGGGCGGGCCGCTCCTCGACGGCCAGCCGCAGCGACGCGTGCCCGGCGACGAGGCGCCGGACGGCCTCGGCGAACAGCTCGGGGTCGATGCCGGGCCGGGTGGTGAACAGCATGGCCTGGTTCCAGTGGCCGAGGTCCGCGGGCTGCTCCTCCCACGCCTGTTCCTGGGACGGTGTCAGGGCGACCGGGCCGTGTGCGGCGCCGGGCGGGGCGGCCTCGCCGCCGCCGCGGCGGGCGGCCCGCCCGGCGACGAGCTCGGCGAGGCGCGCCGTCGTCAGCTCCGGGTCGAACAGCTCCCGCAGTTGCAGCCGTACGCCGAACCCGGCCTCGATGCGGCGGGCGGCGCGGATCAGGTCGAGGGAGTCCACACCGAGGTCGCGCAGCGGCGCGTCGAGGTCCGGGTCCGTGGCCAGCACCGCTTCCGCGAGCCAGTCCGCGAGCCGGGCGCGCACTGCCCCGGCGGCCGGGGCGGGTGGGGCGCCTGGGGTGTCCGCGGCGGGTGGGGTGCCCGGGCGCGCGGGGTCGGGCGCCGGGACCGCCCCGGCGGTCTCCGGCCGGGTCGGGGCGGTCACGAGCCGGCCTCCCCGGTCCCGGCGGTGGCACGGCGTATCAGGAAGGGGCCCAGGGCGAGGGCGTCCAGGGGCAGCCGGTGGAAGGTGGCGAGGGCGTCCTGGGGGCTGCACACCACCGGCTCGTCACGGCCGTTGAAGGAGGTGTTCATGATGACGGCGGTGCCCGTGTGCCGGCCGACCTCGCCGATGAGGCGGTGGTAGAGCGGGTCGACGGCGGCCGACACGGTCTGCGGGCGGGTGGTGCGGTCGCTGTGGACGACGGCGGGCATGGCCGCGGCGCCGGCCGCGGTGACCGGAGTCGTGACGATCATGTACGGCAACGGGGTGGAAGTGCCTATGAGGGCCTCGGCAGCCTCCTCCTGCATGCTCGGGGCGAACGGGCGCCACGCCTCCCGGTCCTTGATGCGGACGTTGACCCGGTCGCGGGTGGACTCGGGGTCGGGCACGGCGACCAGGCTGCGGTGGCCCAGGGCGCGGGGCCCGCTCTCGGCGCGGCCCTGGAACCAGCCCGAGACCCCGCCCCCGGCGAGCACCCCGGCGGTGGCGGCGGCGATGTCCGCGGGTTCGGTGTAGGCGGTTCCGGAGGCGTCCAGGGCGCGGCGAATCTCGTCGGGGGTCCACTGCGGGCCCCAGGCGACGGACCCGTTCATGGGCTGGATACGGTCGCCCTCCCGCGCCGCGACCCAGACCGCGGCACCGAGCGAGACGCCCTGGTCGCCCGCGAGGGGCTGTATGAAGAGGTCCCGGACCTCGGGCATGCGCATGATCTTGCCGTTCAGGGTGGCGTTGAAGCCGACACCGCCCGCGATCAGCAGCGTCGTCTCGCCGGTCTCCCGGAGCAG
Organism: Streptomyces sp. NPDC051567; assembly: GCF_044454165.1. Taxonomy (NCBI): domain Bacteria; kingdom Bacillati; phylum Actinomycetota; class Actinomycetes; order Kitasatosporales; family Streptomycetaceae; genus Streptomyces; species Streptomyces sp. NPDC051567. Next base: position 19,873 of record NZ_JBITDK010000031.1, read on the forward strand.
GCCGCGGACCAGGCCCATGACGGCCTGTTCCAGGGCGGCCTGCGCGGTGGCCGCGATGTCGCGGTACTCGAAGGGGTCCCGGTCGGTGACCTTCGTGAAGCGGCGGGTGCGGGGGTCGAAGCGGCGCGTGGAACGGTTCGGGGCGTCGGGAAGGGCCTTCTCCAGGTGCTCCAGCCAGTGCCGGATGGTGGCGCTCTCCTCGTCCGTGGTGCCCGTGGAGCGCAGGCCGGGCGGGACGACGCCGATGGTGAAGTCCTCGTCGGTGAAGCCGAACGCGCCGCCGAACGTGAGGTCGCCGGGGGTGCCGTAGGAGGCCAGGCCCATCATCTTTCCGGCGTTGTCGGAGCCGAGACCGGCGTACTCGCAGACGGCGGCGTAGAAGTAGCCCAGCGACCAGCCGGGGGGGTACGCGCGCAGGGTCTTGATCGCGCCGTCGATGCCGACCGCCAGGGTGGTGCTCTCGTTCTCGCCCTGGCCGTCCAGGACCAGGATCGCGCCGCGGTCGCGCCCGGACAGGTGGTAGGCGCTGGCGGCGTGGGCGATGTGGTGGTTGACGAAGGTCAGCCGGGGGTCGCGGGTGCGCGGGAACAGTTTTCTGGGCAACAGGTGCTCCAGGGCGTCCGCGTCGCCGGCGAACCAGTCCAGGGCGCGGTCCGCGAAGAGCGTGGGAAGGTCCCACCCGTGGGCGACGACGTCGATGTCGTCCAGGGTGAGACCTCCCTCCGCGAGGCAGTACGCGGCGGCGTTCAGCGGCGCTTCCCCGTAGGCGTGCTTGTTACGGGTGAAGCGTTCCTCCTCGGCCAGGGCGACGACTTCGCCGTCCACGACGAGGCAGGCAGCACCGTCATGACTGGCCCCGGGCCAGCCGTTGACTCCGAGCACACGCATGGTCAGTCCCCAAGGGTCGGTCGGGCTCTTCCGGCTCCGCCTCGGGCTCATAGGGCGCTCGGCGTCCGGTCACGCCAACCGATCTTGTCTGCCTGCCGAGTTGTACACGACCTGTGAAGTTGTGCGGAGATCCGCGGCGAATATCGCGGAGGCCGCCTTGAGGACCTCGTTGGTGTGCCGGAGTTCCTCGACCTCGTTGCGCAGCCGGTCCAGTTCGGCCCGTTCGTCGGCGGCCAGCGCGTCCGCGCCGGCCCGGCCGGGGGCCCGGTCCGGGGCGGTCGGCAGGGCCGGCGCGGGCCGGGCCGGGCGGGCTGCGGAGGCGTCCCGGAGGAGGCCGCGCGCGCCCTCGCCTCGCGTGTCCCGTGCGGGGCTTCGGCCCTGGTCCCGCTGTTCCGGGGCCGGGCGGCGGGCCTGGTCCCGCGGCGGGGCGCCGCGGTGCCCAGGGCCCGGCCGCGCGGGGACCGGGCCGGTGTGCCCCGGCTGGCCGCGCGCGAAGGTGGAGCCTCTGTCCTCCAGTTCGTGCCCGAGGCCGTACCAGCGGCGCGTCCACAGCTCCGGGTCGCCGCCGCACGCGGCTATGTAGGCAAGGGTCACTTTCAGGGAGGGTCTGTGCAGGCCACGGGCGGCTTCGGAGAGAGTGGCCACCGAGTAGTGGGCACGCTTCGCCATGATCCGGTAAGAGGGATTTCCGGCTCGTTTCCGCAGACAACGCAGTTCGTGGGCGAAGTTCTCCAGTGGTCCGGCTGTGGGGTCCAGTAACCGTTCTGGCCTGGGCATTCTTCTCCCCTGGTGATCGATTGTGTAGGACGGAACGCGCGTTCCTCCGAGACGTACAACACGATCGGCATATACGGCCCGGTGGGATAATCAGTTGAAAACTCAACAGGAGGAAGGTAAAATCTCCTTATGGGATCTCCCCCATTGGTACATCCTATTTGACATGTCGATCAAGTCGATGTCTGGGATATCCAGCCACTGCCAGGGTGTGAGTTGTCTGATTCCTGACGGGCTCCTGTATCCCACTTCCAACGTCTGCCGGTGGTTTCCGGTTCCTGCTGTACGACAACAGGTTGTACGGATTCCGTCCGTCCCGCGCCCCGCGCCCCGCACAACTTCCCCTCGTGTACAACGCCGCCGCTCTGCAAGATCGAGTCCTGTCAGGCGATACGGCCGAACCGAGCGGGATGGGGTGGCGGGTTGGTGGAAGAAGCACGCAGCCAGACGGAATCAGCAGCGCTAGAGGGCGTCTACGAGTACCGCAGCCGTCCGCTCGTCGAACCGGACTGGCGGCGCTTTCCCGGGTGGCGCGATGTCACCGAAGCCGAGTGGGCGGACCCCCAGTGGCAGCGCGCGCACTGTGTGAAGGACGCGAAAGGACTGCGCGCCGTCGTGGGCGACCTGCTCGACGAGGGTTTCTACGAGGACCTGGAGCGGGACCGGCTGCGACGCGCCACGATGTCGGTGCTGCTGCCGCCCCAGATGGTCAACACGATGGCCCCCGAGGCGCCGACGGCCCGTTCGGGTGAACTGACCAAAGCTTTCTACGACGACCCGGTGCGCCGCTACATGCTGCCGGTGTTCTCCGACCGGCACCCGCACTGGCCCTCACACCCGATGGCCAGCCGCGACTCCCTGCACGAGCAGGACATGTGGGTGGTGGAGGGACTCACCCACCGCTACCCCACCAAGGTGCTCGCGGAACTGCTGTCGACCTGCCCCCAGTACTGCGGGCACTGCACGCGCATGGACCTGGTCGGGAACTCGACCCCCCAGGTCACCAAGAACAAACTCACGCTCAAGCCGACCGACCGGGCCGACCGTATCCTCGCCCACCTCCGCTCCTCGCCCGGTATCCGGGACGTGGTCGTCTCCGGCGGTGACCTGGCCAACATGCCCTGGCCACGGCTGGAACGCTTCATCGACGGCCTGCTGGCCATCGACTCGATCCGCGACATCCGGCTCGCCAGCAAGGGCCTGATCGGCATCCCCCAGCACTGGAACTCCCCTCCCGTGCTGGAGGGCGTCGCCCGCATCGCCCGCACGGCCCGCTCACGGGGCGTGCGGGTCGCCCTGCACACCCACGCCAACGCCGCCCAGCAGGTCACGCCCGGCGTGGCGCGGGCCGCGTGGGCGCTGCTGGGCGCCGGTCTGCACGACGTGCGCAACCAGGGCGTACTGATGCGCGGGGTCAACGACAGCGCGCACGACCTGCTCGACCTGTGCTTCGCGCTCACCGACCACGCGGGGATCACCCCGTACTACTTCTACATGTGCGACATGATCCCGAACGCGGAGCACTGGCGGGTCCCGCTGCACCGGGCCCAGCTGATCCAGCGCCAGATCATGGGTTACCTGCCCGGCTTCTCCACTCCGCGCATCGTGTGCGACGTCCCGATGGCCGGCAAGCGCTGGGTGGACCAGACCGACTCCTACGACCGCCAGCTCGGCGTCTCGCACTGGAGCAAGAGCTACCTCACCCCGCTGGAAGCCGCGGACCCGGATGCCCGCGGCGGCTCGTACCACTACTACGACCCCATCGACACGCTCCCGCTCTCCGGACAGCGTTGGTGGCGGGAAACCCGTCAGGGGTAGAGAAGGGAAACCCGCACAGCCATGAGCAGTCTCCGTCCCCGGCATGAAGATCCTCCGGTGCTCGAGGAGTGGTACCGCCGGCACCTGGGCCCCGATATCCACGACATCAGCTCCAGCGGCGTCCACCCGTACACCTTCGCCGAGATACGCGACCTGTGCGAGATACCGGCCGCCGACCTCGACGAGATCGTCATGGACGACAGCGTCTCGCAGGGCGGCGCCGGCATCCGCCGGGCCGTCGCCGACCGCTACGCGGACGGCGACGCCGACCGGGTGCTGGTCACCCACGGCTCCAGCGAGGCCATCGCGCTCACCCTGAGCACGCTGCTCCACCCCGGCGACCGGGTCGTCGTCCAGGAAGGCATCTACCACTCGCTGGGGCACTACCCGCGGGCCGCGGGCTGCCGGGTCGTCGAACTGCCGGCGACCTCGATCCGCGACGGCGAGATCGACCCCGGCGCGCTGACGGAGCTGGTCACCCCCGGCACCGCGGCCGTCATCGTCAACTTCCCGCACAACCCCAGTGGCGTCACGCTCTCCCCTCAGGGCCTCAAGGAGCTGACCGAGCGGACCGCCGCCACCGGGGCCGTGCTGGTCTGGGACGCCGCCACCGCCGAGATCGCCCACCGCTGGGACGTCCTGTCCGACCCCGGCGCCGACGGCGGGAACACCGTCTCGTACGGCACCTTCTCCAAGACCTTCGGCCTGCCCGGGCTACGGGTCGGCTGGGCCATCGCGCCGAAGGAACTGCTCACGGCCACCTTCCCGCTGCGCGACCGCACCACCCTCTTCCTCTCCCCGCTCGTCGAACTCGTCGCCGAGCGGGCCATGCGCCACGCCGACGTGCTCATCGGCGCACGGGCCGCCGAAGCCCGGCGCAACCTCGCACACCTGACGGACTGGATGGCCGGGCACGAGGGCCTGGTCCGCTGGACCCCGCCCGAGGGCGGCGTGTGCGCGCTGCCCGTCTTCCCCGAGCTGGAGCGGGCATCCGCCGGACCGGAGGCGGTGGAACGGTTCTGTCTGGAACTGCTCTCCCGCCACCGCACCCTGCTGGTGCCGGGCACGGCCTTCGGCGCGCCGTACGGGGCCCGGCTCGGATTCGGCGGCCCGGAGGAGCCCTTCCGGGCCGGCCTCGCGGGACTGTCGCGGTTCCTGCGGACGCGGGGGACCCCCCGGTGACCGCCGCGACCGGGTCCGACGTGCTCGACCTGTGGGACCGGTCCGCCCGCGAACACGCCGGCGCGCCCGCCCTGATGACCCCGCACCGGGTGCTCACGTACCGGGACGCGGACCGGCTCACCGACGCCTGGGCCGCCGGCCTGGCCGGGCACGGCGCGGCCCCCGGACGCCTGGTCGGCCTGGCCTTCGGCGACCCCGCCCGCACCGTTCTCGGCATGCTGGCGGCCCTGAAGGCCGGGGCGGGCTTCACCGTCCTGGACGACCGGCTCCCGGCCGCCGCCCGGGCCGCGCTCGTCCACCGGACCGCGGCGGCGGTGTGGCTCGGCGACGGCTCCCACGCCCCCGACGGCGCGTACGTACCGGCGGACGACGTACTGGCGGACGGCGGCGCCCGACCGGTACGTCCCGCACCGCGGGCCTCCGGCACGGACGTGGCGTACGTCCTGTTCACCTCCGGTTCCACCGGCCGGCCCAAGGGCACCGTCGTCGAACGGGACGCCCTCGGCCGGTTCGCCGCCGGGGTCGCCGAGCGGCTGGAACTGGCCCCGGGCGACCGCTGGCTGCAAGTGGCCTCGCTCGGCTTCGACGTCATGATCGAGGAGGTGTTCCCGGCCCTCGCCGCCGGCGCGGCCGTCGTGTGCCGCGCCGACACCCGGGCCCTGGACGCCGAGGAACTGCACACCGTCATGGCCCGGACCGGGACCACCGTGGTCGAACTGTCCACCCAGTACTGGATGGAGTACGCCCGCTGGCTCGACACCGGCGACGTCACCACCCCGGCCGCCCTGCGCACCGTGGTGGTCGGCGGCGAACGGATGGACCCCCGGCCCTACCGGGCGTGGCAGGCCCGGCAGCCCGCAGCTCTGGCCCATGTGTACGGACTCACCGAATGCACCGTCAGCTCGACCTTCTACACCGGGCTGCTGCCGTCCGCCGCCGTGGAGGTGCCCCTGGGCACCCCGCTGCGGGACGTGGAGATCAGCGTCCGGCGCGACGGCCGCCCGGTACCGGACGGCGAGAGCGGCGAGATCCACATCGGCGGGCCGCTGCTGGCCCGCGGGTTCCTCGACGACGAGGCCGCCACCGCCCGCCGGTTCGTGCCGGACCCGGTCTCCGCCACCCCCGGCGCCCGCCTGTACGTGACCGGCGACCTGGGGCGCATCGACGCCGACGGGCACCTGGTCTTCCTCGGGCGCGTCGACGACCAGGTGAAGATCCGCGGGTACCGGCTGGAGCCGGCCCGGGTGGAACGCGCCCTGTGCGAGGTGGAGGGCGTGGACCAGGCCGTGGTCTTCCCGGACCCGCAGACCGCGACGGTCCTGTGGGCGTTCACCGTGCCCGCCGGACCGCAGGCCGCGCCGCTGCCCGGCGAAGCGGTACACCTGACCGGCGCCGACCGGGACGCGCTGGTCACCCCGCTGGAGGCACAGCTGCCCGACTGGGCGGTGCCACGGATGCTGTACCGGGTCGCCGTCCTGCCGAAGAACCCGCACGGCAAGATCGACAAGCGGCTGCTGGCCACCTGGGCAGCAGCAGCGGCCGTGGCCGGCCCGGCCACGCCCGCGACCCCGGCCGCGGGGCATCCGGACGCGGCGGGGGAACCCCTGCGCACGGTGCTGGGCCTCTTCCGCGAGGTCCTGGGCGCCCCTGGCCTCGGCCCCGACGACAACTTCTTCGACCATGGCGGGCAGTCCCTGCTCGCCATGCGGCTGCTCGCCCGGCTGCGGGAGTCCTTCCCCGCCGCCACGGGGCTGCGCGCGAGCGCGCTGTTCGCCGCCCCGACCCCCCGGCTGCTGGCCGAAACCCTGGCCACCCGCGGGCCCGCCCCCCTCTGACCGGCCGGCACCCCGATCACCCGGAGGCCCGCCGCCACCTGGCGGACCGGCCCGTACCCCCGGCCACCGGGCGGGGTTCCCGGCCGGCCCCGCCGACCACCCGTACACCGGCACCACCCGAGGGCCCGCGGTCCAGGCTCCGGCCATCCGCGGGCGGTAACCATCCCGACCATTCAGCGAGAGTTGGCATGTCGAACCTCACCGACCAGTCCACGCCCGGCTACACCCTCACGGCCGACGAGGCATCCGCCACCGCGGAACTTGGCTTCGAACTGGCCGCCACCTACCCGTCCTTCGGTGACCCCGCCCTCCTGCGCGACCTGCCGCGGCTCGCGGCCCGGCTCCCGGAGGGCGTCCAGCACTTCCTGCGCGAGTTCAAGCTGGCCGACCGTCACGGTCACACCGTGATCCGGGGACACGCATTCGACCAGCGGCGCATCGGCCCCACCCCGGACCACTGGCGCGGCCGCACCCGGCCGGGCCCGGAGTTCCCCGAGGAACTGCTGCTGATGCTGTACTCGGCGCTGCTCGGCGAGCCCTTCGGGTGGGCCACCCAGCAGGACGGCCACCTGGTGCACGACATCTTCCCGATCCGCCAGCACGAGAACGACCAGCTCGGCATGGGCAGCGCCGAGTTGCTGACCTGGCACACCGAGGACGCCTTCCACCCCCACCGCAGCGACTACCTGATCCTCGGCGCGCTGCGCAACCCCGACCACGTCCCCACCACCGTCGGCGAGCTGGACCTGTCCTCGCTGTCCGTCGAGGACGTCGAGATCCTCTTCGAGCCGCGGTTCTGCATCGCCCCCGACGAGTCGCACCTGCCGAAGAACAACACGATCACCTCCGAGGCGGAGGCGGCCCGCTTCGCCGCCATCCAGAAGATGCTCGACGAGCGGCCCCTGGGCCCGCTCCTCTACGGCTCCCGCCAGGACCCGTACATGCGCCTCGACCCGTACTTCACCTCCGTGCCGCAGGACGACGCCGACGCCCGGCGCGCCTACGACGCGCTGTTCAAGGTGATGGACGCCGGGATACGGGAGGTCGTCGCGGACCAGGGCGACGTGCTGTTCATCGACAACCACCGCGCGGTGCACGGCCGGCTCCCGTTCCGGGCCCGCTACGACGGCACCGACCGCTGGCTGAAGCGGGTGTGCGTCACGTCCGACCTGCGACGCTCCCGCGAGATGCGGGCCACGGCCGAGACCCGGCTGCTGGGCTGACGCGCCCGTGTCCGTGTCCGTCCTCACCCTCACCGATCTGTCCCGCGACCCGTGGCTGCTGCCCGGGGTGGACGCCCTGATCGGCGCCAACATGCCCGCGTTCATGAGCTGGGAGTCCCCCGGCAACTGGCGCTGGCACGGCATGTACGACCGCTACCCCGCCCACCAGCTGTGCCTGCTGGACGGGGACGGGCGCCTGGTGGCGGCGGCCAACGGGCTGCCGGTCCGCTGGGACGGCCTCGCCCTGTCGCTGCCCTCCGGCAGCGACGGGGTACTGGTGGAGGCCGTCGACCACGACCCGCCCGGACGGCCTGACGCCGTGTGCATGCTGTCGGTGTCCGTGGACCCCGCCCACCGGGCGGCCGGCCATGCCGAGCGGCTGCTCACCGAGGTCCGGCGGCGCGCCGCCGGAACCGCCCCCCGCGGTGTGATCATCCCGGTCCGGCCCACCCGCAAGCCCCGCTACCCGCTGATCCCGATCGCCGAGTACGCGGCCTGGCGCCGGCCCGACGGCCGCTGCTTCGACCCGTGGCTGCGCACCCACCTCGAACTCGGGGCCCGTCAGCTCGGCATCGCCGAACACTCGCTGGTGATCCGTCAGCCGGTGCCCCGCTGGGAGGAGTTCCTCGGCCACCCGCTGCCGGGCCCGGGTGACCACCCGCTGCCCGGCGGCCTCGTCCCGCTGCGCGTCACCGAAGACGGCCACGGCACGTACGCCGAGCCGAACGTGTGGGTCCACCACCCGGCCGCCCCCGCCCCGTGACCGCCCGCCCGGACGAGGTTTCCCCCTTCGACCTCCCCTTCCGACGAACTCTGGAGAGACCATGACTGCCGTACGCCTCGCGATCGTCGGGTGCGGCGCCGCCGCCCGCGGTTGCCACCTGCCCGCACTGCCCCTGCTCAAGGGCGACGTGCGGCTGACCGCGCTCGTCGACCACGACCCGCGCCAGGCCGAGGCCGCGCTCGCCCTCTACCGCGAGCTCGGGGGCGCCGGCGCCGACCAGGTGGTGACAGCCGCCGACGCGGCCGAGGTCGCCGACGCCTTCGACGCCGCCGTCGTGGTCGCCCCGCACACCCTGCACGCGCCGATCGTCGAGGCGCTGCTGGCCGCGGGCAAGCACGTGCTGCTGGAGAAGCCGATGACCACCTCGGTCGAGGACGCCCGGCGCCTGGCCGCCACCGCCGCCCGCGACGGCGCCCCGGTGCTGGCCATGGCCCACCCGCGGCGCCTGTTCCCCGCCTACGCCTGGGTCAAGCGGCTCATCGACGGCGGTGACCTCGGCGACGTGCTGCGCGTCGACTGGGCGGAGGGCCACCCGTACGCGCACGAACCGGTCTCCTGGTCGATGTTCGACCGGCGTCTCGCCGGCGGCGGTGTCCTCACCGACACCGCCTCGCACGTCTTCGACACCCTGCTGTGGTGGCTCGGGCCCGAGGTGCGGGTCGTCCGCGCCGAGGACAACTCCCTCGGCGGGGTGGAGACCGATGCCACCGTCCACCTGAGCTTCGGCTCCGTCGACGCGTACTGCGACTTCAGCCGCCTCCGTGACCTCGGCATCTCCTGCAAGGTCACCGGAACCAAGGCGACCGTCACCATCGGCACCGACTTCCCGGCGGGGGAGTGTACCCTGACCGGCGCCGACGGCGAGGAACTGCACCGCGGCGACGTGGACGCCGTCGCCCCCGCCCAGGACGAGTGGGAGCTGCTCTTCACCGAACAGCTCGCCAACTTCGCCGCCGCCGTCCGCGCCAGTGCCCCCGCCCACTCCACCCCCGAGGACGGCGTCCGCGTCGTCGAGCTGATCCAGGAGTGCTACGGCGGGCCCGCCCGCGAGCGGTCCGCCCAGCCGTGGACCACGCGGGGCCCCGGAGCCGACGGCGGTGGCGGCCTCCCGGTGCTCGCCGGCCGCACCGTCGCGGTGACCGGCGCGAGCGGCTTCATCGGCGGCCGGACCGTGGAACGGCTCGTCCTCGGCACCGGGGCCCGGGTCCGGCCGGTCGTCCGCGGCTTCGGCCGGGCCGCCCGGCTGTCCGTCCTGCCCCAGGACCGGATCGAGTTCCGGCAGGGCGACCTGCTGGACACCGACTCGCTGCGGGCGGCGTTCGAGGGCTGCGACACCGTCGTGCACTGCGGGTTCGGCAGCTCCGGCGACGAGGCGGAGCGCTGGGCGGCCTCCGTCGAGGGCACCGCGAACGTCCTGGCCGCGGCCCGCGCCGCCGGCGTGCGCCGCGTGGTGCACCTCAGCACCGTCGACGTCTACGACCCGGCCGTCTCCGGCTCCCTGACCGAGGACTCCCCGGCCCGCCCCGCCGATCCCGCCGACCGCGAGTACGAGCAGCAGAAACTCGCCGCCGAACGACTCGTCCTCGACGCCCACGCCCACGACGGTGGCCCCGAGACGGTCGTGCTCCAGCCGGGCGTGGTCTACGGACCGTCGGGCGGCCAGTGGACGACCGCCCAGCTGCGCCGCCCCGAGGGCCACTTCGCGCACCTCCCTGCGGGCACCGGCGGCGGTGTCTGCAACGCCGTGCACGTGGACGACCTGGCCGACGCCGTGCTCCTGGCCGTGGACACCGAGGCCGCGGCCGGCGAGCGGTTCCTCGTCGGCCATGCCGAGGAACTGCGCTGGGGCACCTTCTTCGACGCGATCCGCGCCCTGCGCGCCCTGGGCGCCCCCACCGCGGACGGCGCGGGGGAGCCGGTCGAGGAGTGGGAGCTGGACCTGTACCGCTCCACCGCCCGCGCCGACTACGACAAGGCCCGCCGGATACTCGGCTTCACGGCCCGCGTCCCGTTCACCGAGGGCATCGCCCTGACCGGGCAGTGGGCCGACTGGGCCGGGGAACTTCCGGGAGCCCGGGCATGACCGCCGTCACCGACGTCCTGGTCGTCGCCCCGCACCCCGACGACGACGTCATCGGCTGCGGAGGGTCCATCGCCAAACACGTCCGCGACGGCGCCCGCGTGAGCGTCGTCATCGTCATCGGCCGTGAGCGCAGCGCCCTCGACGACGCGGTCACCGACGCCGAGTTCACCGCCGAGACGGAGGCCGCCGCCAAGGCCCTCGGCGTGCACCGCTGCATCCGCTTCGACGAGCCGTCGCGGGACTTCGCCCTCAGCCGCCGGGTCCACCTGGACCTCGTACGGGTACTGCGCGAGGTGCGCCCGCAGGTGGTCTACCTGCCGCACGACAACGATGACGACGTCGAGCACCGCATGGTCCACCAGCTGACCACCGAGGCGCTGTGGATGGCGCAGTCGGAGTTCTTCCAGGAAGCGGGCGCGCGGCCGATGCCCCCGCCCCGGCTGGTGCTCGGGTACGAGGTGTGGGCGCCGATGGCCCGGTTCCAGTACGCCGAGGACATCGATGGCCAGATCGAGACCAAGGTCGAGGCGATGCGCGCGTACGTCTCCCAGCTGCGGCACGCCGCCTGGGACGAGGGCATCCGGGGCCTGGCCCGCTACCGGGGCGCCGTCACGACCGGCTCCGGGCACGCGGAGGTGTTCCAGGTGCTGAGCCTGGCCGGACCGGCACCCGGGGCACGGGTCGCCGTCGCCCCGGCGGGAGGCGGCCGTGACTGACCGGCTCCTGGTCTGCGGGATCGGCTCCGGCATGGACCACTCGCTGGCCGAACTGCGCTCCCCCCGCCGCGAGCTCGTGGTGGCCACCGGCCGGCCGACCGGCCGGGTCCGGGCGGCGGCGGACCTGCTGCTGGAGTGCGACCCGGACGACGCCGTCGCCGTCCTCGCCGCGCTCGCGGCGGCGGGCGTCGACCGGATCGACGGGGTGTTCTCGCTGGGCGCGGACAACCCGCCGGTGATCAGCACCCTCGCACAGCGCTTCGGCTGCCCGGGGCTGCCCCTGGAGACCGCGCTCGGCTGCACGCTCAAGGACCGGCGGCTGGCGGTCCTGCGCGGGGCCGGACTGGACCTGCCCCGGTTCACGACCGCCGAGAGTGTCGGCGAGGCGGTGCGGGCGGTCGCCGGCATCGGCCTGCCGGCGGTCATCAAACCCAGCGACCAGACCGGTTCGCTGGGCGTGCTGAAGGTGGAGTCCGCCGACCGGGTGCGCCCCCTGGCGCGGGAGGCACTGCGGCTCAGCCCCGGTGGCCGCATCGTGATCGAGGAGTTCCTGGAAGGTACGGAGCACACCCTCGCCGCGTTCATGGCCGACGGCGAACTGCACCGCTTCGGGTTCGCGGACCGCGAGTACGGGCGCAAGGAGGAGTTCGCCCCGCACTTCTTCGAGGGCGGCGACACCCTGCCGAGCCTGCTGAACGCCGAACAGATCGAGGAGGTCACCGACACGGTGCGGCGCGGGGCACGCGCCCTGCGCCTGGACCCGGCGGTGATCAACACCGACATCCTGCGCACCCACGACGGCCGGGTGATCCTCCTGGAGATCACCGGCCGGCTGACCGGTGCCCGGATCGCCACCGAGGTGATGCGGCTGGCGACCGGGGTGGACCCGCTGCCCAACGTGGTCCGCCTGGCCCTGGGGCAGCCCCTGGACCTCACCGAACTGGAGCCCCGGTACGACCGGGCGGCGGTACAGCGGTTCCTGCCGGCGGACGGCGGGGTGGTCGAGTGGGCCGGCGACCCGCGCGACGCCGCCCGCCGGGCCGGGGTGCACGACGTGTTCTGGGGCCTCGACCTGGCCCCCGGCACCGTGTTGCCGTCCTACCGCGGCGGCGCCGACGTCCTGGCCGGGGTGATCGCTCACGCGGCGGAACCGGCCGAGGCCGAGGCCATCGCCGAACGCACCCTGCGCACCCTGCCCCTGCGACTGAAGACACCGGCCTGATGACCGCACCCCGACCCCCGGGCGCGGGCCGTCCGGCCCGCGCCCGGGGGGCACGCCGTACGGACACCGACGGCACGACCACGAACGGCACGACCGAGACAAGGGAGAACGGGATGGCCACCGCCCCGGTGGACGAGACCGCGGTCGACAAGGGCATCGCCCGGACCAGCGTGATCATCGCTCTGCGCGACGATCTGCGGATCGCCGACTGCATCGCCTCGATCGACGAGGACGTGGAGATCGTCCTCGCGCTCAACGGCCCCAGCGACGCGGTACTGAAGCTGATCGCCGGACACCCCCGGCCGCTGACGGTCACCGAGATCGAGGACGTCGGCAACCTGGGCGCCGCCTACAACGCGGGAGCCGTCGCCACCGACCGCCAGTACCTGCTGCTGATGGACTCCGACTGCACCTTCGCCCCGGGCGTGGTCCGCGCCATGGTCCGCGCCGTGCTCACCGCCCCGGTGGTCAAGGGGCAGGTCGTGTACGGGGAGTCGGACGGAACCCTCAGCAAACTGACCGCCCGGGTGAGGGAGTTCGACGAGGGGGACTACGTCAGCGCGCTGTCCCCGCCACTGATCTACAACCGCGACATCGTCGACCACATCGGCGGATACCACTTCGACGAGCTGATCCACTGGTGCGAGGACCGGGAGTTCGACTTCCGGCTCCAGCTGGCGGGCATCCCCGTGGTGTACCTGCCGGAGGCCCGGATCTTCCACGACGCCCAGCACGGCTTCGCCAACATGCGCAGCTACTTCCGCTACGGCGTCGGCGAGGGCATCGCCCAGGAGACCGGCGTGTTCACCACACCGGCCGTGCCCGTGGTGTGGCGGGTGTTCGAGGCGTCGCGGACGCTGGTGCACTGCGCCCGCGACAAGGGCGTCGGCGCGGCGGCCTACTACGCCCTGCTGAAGGCGGCCTTCCACGTCGGTACCGCGCACCACCTGCTCAACGACCCGTACGCGGTGCGCGAGCGCTACCCGGCGGCGGCCAAGCGGGCCCGGATGGTCCGCTCGATCCCGCAGCACAGCACCGAACTGACCGGCGCCCAGGCGCGGCGGCTGCGGCGGGCGCACTGGGAGGCGGGCCGGCGGATCGAGAAGGTGGCCGACCTGTCGGTCTTCCACCCCGACGCCGCCGGCCCGGGCCCCGCGCCGGCGTCAGCCGCCGGCGAGGCGCGGCAGCAGCAGGCGTGAGGGATGGCCGCCGCCGTGGTGGACGGTGTGGTGTGCGAGGACCGGCGGATGCACGTCGAAGCGCGGCGCGTTGCTCGACGCGACCTCGACGCGGACGCGGTGACCCGCGCGGAACACGTGCCCGACGGCGCCCAGCCGCACGGTGACCTCGACGGGCCCGCCGGGGGCGGCCGGCCCGTCCGCCCCCGCCGCGGGCCCCAGGCGGCGGATGCCGTCGCACAGCAGCTCCGCCCGGCCGCCCGGGTGGACGTCGACGAGCTTGCCCGTCACGTCCGCGCCCGCGGCGTCCGGGGTGACGTACACCGTCAGCACGGTGTCCCCGACCACGGTCAGCGGGGCGGCGAGCGGCTCGCCGGTGAAGCACAGCACATCGGCGCGCCGCTCCACCTCCCGCTGGTCGAGCGGCCCGCAGTCGCCGCCGGTGAACTGGCCGGGCAACGCGGTCGCGCCGCCGGTGGTGGGCACCGGGTCGGCCGGATCGTGCCGGAGCCGGTCGGCCCCGGCCGCCACCGGGGCGGGGCCGGGCGTCAGACGCCTGCCGTCGAGGTGCAGGAGGAGCTCCCCGGTGCCGGGGACCGGCCAGTCGGGGAAGGCGCGCCACGTGTCGGCGCCGGTGACGAACAGCCGCACCGGTTCTGGTTCCGGCGCGCCGCCCCGGCCCCGGAGATGCCGGTCGAAATGGTCCAGGTGGAGGCCGGTGACATCGAGCCGGTCTTCGTCCGCGGCCAGCCCGTAACGGCGCTGCGGGAATATTCCGCCGGTCACGCAGTGGGACCACGGCCCGACCACCAGACGGGAATCTGTTCCGCATTCCCGAATTCCCCGGTAATTCTCCAGGGCGCCGGCCAGGAATATGTCGTACCAGCCCGTCAGGTGGAGTGCGGGGACATCGATCCCCGCATACGCGTCGCGGGGTGCGGCGCGCCGCCAGTACGGGTGGCCGCCGGGGTGCTCGCGCCACTGCCGCCAGTACGGGGCCAGCCGGTCCAGCAGCTCCGAGGCGGCCTCCGGGTCACGGTACAGCTCGTCGATCCGGTCCACGGAGCCGGCCACCTCGGCGAGATCGGCCCCCTCCAGGCCGGCCCCGTCGAGCAGCAGGTCGTACAGCACCCAGTACAGGACGAACCCCAGCTGGAAGGCGCCGCCCTGGCGGGTCCAGCCCTCGTCGAAGCCGGAGCCGGCGACGTGCGGGACGACCGCGCCCAGCCCGGGCGGCCGCTCGGCCGCCGCGAGCAGCGCCGCCATCGCCTCGTACGAGCGGCCGAACAGACCGGCCGAGCCGTCGCACCACGGCCGGCCGACCGCCCAGGCCACGGTGTCCGCGCCGTCCGCCGCCTCGTTCCAGTACGGCTCGAAGGCGCCGCCGGAGGCGAACCGGCCGCGTACGTCCTGCACCAGCAGCGCGTACCCGGCGCGCACCAGCCGCAGCCCGTCGACGGAGGCGCCGCCCGGGGAGCCCGATTTTCCGTAGGGGGTTCGGCGCACCAGCACCGGTACCGGATCTGCCGTTTCGGGACGGTAGAGGTCGGCACTCAATAGTGTGCCGTCCCGCACGGGTATTTTCACGTCATGTTCCACCACGATGCGCACCCGCCCATATTCCAACAGGACGAGGACGATCACAATGCAGTCCGCCGGAATTGCTTTCCTGGAACCCTTCTTCGCGACGGCGCGCGCCGACCCGGCCCGCCCCGCCGTCGTCGACAACGGGCTCGCCGTCGGTTACGGCACCCTCGCCGCGTGGGTGCTGGAAGTGGCCGCCGCCGTCGCCCCGCGCACCGGGCCGCCGCAGCCGCCCGTGGGGATCGTCGTGCACCACTCGGCCCGGGACGTGGCGGCCGTCCTGGGCGTGCTCGCGGCGGGCCGCGCGTACGTGCCGCTGGAGGCCGGCCACCCGGCGGCGCGACTGGAGGCGGTCCTGGCCCGGCTCGGGGTCCTTGAGG
This sequence comes from Streptomyces sp. NPDC051567, assembly GCF_044454165.1. Classification (NCBI taxonomy): domain Bacteria; kingdom Bacillati; phylum Actinomycetota; class Actinomycetes; order Kitasatosporales; family Streptomycetaceae; genus Streptomyces; species Streptomyces sp. NPDC051567. Next base: position 35,540 of record NZ_JBITDK010000031.1, read on the forward strand.
CCGTCGCGACCGCGGACACCGGCTGGCAGCCGCCCGTCGCGACGGTGCACCGCCCCCGCTGGACGCCCGCCCCGGTGACACCCCCGCGGGCGGCCGTCCACCCCGACTCCGGCGTCCGGCCCGAGGACCCGGCGTACGTGCTGTTCACCTCGGGGTCCACCGGCGAGCCCAAGGGCGTCGTGGTGCCGCACCGGGCACCGGCCGCCGTGGTGCCGACGCTGCGCGCCCTGTACGGCGTCGGACCGGGCGAGACCGTGCTGCACTTCCACGGCGCGGGCGGCGACACCAGCCTGGAGGAGATCCTCCCGGCCCTGACCGGCGGCGCCACCCTCGTCATCGACGACGCGGCGCGCGAGGGCTTCGCCCAGGTCGCCGAGGACCAGCAGGTCACCGTCGCCGTGCTGCCCACCGGTTTCTGGCACAGCCTCGCCGGTGACCTGCTCCACCAGGGCGCGGAGCTGCCAGGCTCCCTGCGCACGGTGGTGATCGGCGGCGAGGCGGTCCGCGCCGACATGCTCCGGCGCTGGCGGCGCCTGGGCGCGTCCGGAGTACGGCTGCTCAACACCTACGGGTCCACCGAGACCGCGCTCGTCACCCACGCCGTGCGGCTGGCCGGCCCGGGCGCCCCCGAACTCCCCGACACCGATGGTGACCTGCCCATCGGACGGCCCCTGCCTCATGTCGGCCAGCGCGTCGACGACACCGGCGAACTGTACGTGTCCGGGCCCGGCCTGGCCCTCGGCTACCACGGCGACCGAGCGGCCACCGACGCCCGGTTCGCCGAGCGCGACGGCACCCGCTGGTACCGCACCGGTGACCTGGTCTCCGAGACGGCCGACGGCACCCTGGTCTTCCGGGGCCGGTCCGACCACCAGGTCAAGATCCGCGGCCACCGGGTGGACCTGGTCGCCGTGGAGGCCCTCGTCGGCGGCTGCGAGGGGGTGCTGTCCGTCGGGGCGGCCCGGGTGGAGCGGGCCGAGCACAGCACGCTGGCCGCGTTCTTCGTGCCGCTGCCGGACCGCGACCCCGCCGAGGTCGCGGCGGGGATTCGCGCCCTGCTGGAGCGGACCGCGCCCCCGCACATGGTGCCGAGCCTCCTCGTCCCGGTCGCCGAGCTGGAGCGGACACACACGGGCAAGGTGGACCGCGACGCCACCCGGGACCGGCACCTGCCGGCCGCGGGGGCGGCCCGATGAGCGCCGTACCCGCCGCGCGGGCGGCGGCATCCGCCTCGGACGCCGTACCGGGCACGGGCACGGGCACGGCCGGGCTCGCCGCGTACGCGTCCCGGTGCCTGAGCGTGGAACTCGACCTGGCGAGCGCCCGCCCCGACGACAGCGGCTGGGACTTCCGGGTCACCCACATCCTGGCGGCCGACGGAACCCCGTGGATCTTGCGGCAGCCCCGCCGGCCCGAGGCATCCGCCCAACTGGCCGTGGAGGGCGTCGTACTGGCCGCCGTACGCGACCGGGTCCCGGTCCCGGTGCCCGACTGGCGCCTGCACACCCCGGACCTGGTCGCCTACCCCCGCCTGCCCGGCGAGCCGGCCGGCGCCGAGGACCCCGACACCCTGGTCTACGGCTGGTCGACGGACCCGCTCGCCCACCCGGCCCACTACCTGGAGCCGCTCGCCCGCACCCTGGTCGCGGTGCACACCACCGCCCTGGAAGCCTCTGACGGCACCCCGCTCCTCCCCGGCGCGGCGCCGGCCGACCCCGCCGCCGTACGCGCCCGCGTCGCGGACCGGCTCGCGCGGGCCCGGGCCGAGTTCCCGCTGCCCGCCTCCGGGGTCCGGCGCTGGCGGGCATGGCTTGAGGACGACGGCCTGTGGCCGCGCCGGCTGACGCTCGTCCACGGCGACGTGCACCCCGGCCACACCCTCGTGGTCCGCCCGCCGTCCGGCCCGCCCACCCTGTCCGGCCTGCTGGACTGGGCCAACGCCGGCCCGGGAGACCCCGCCGCCGACTTCGTCGACATGCTCTACGCCGGCGGCACCGGCCTCCTCGACCGCCTCCTGGACGCCTACCGGGCAGCCGGCGGCGAGGTCCGCGACGGCATGCGGGCGCACATCCTGGCACGGGCCTCGTTCCTGTGGGTCCACGTGGCACTGCGCGGCCTGGACACCGGCCGCCCCGCCTGGGTGCGCACGGCACTGAGCAGGATGGCGCCGTGAGCGGGCCCACGGACGCGGCGCGGCCCGCGCGGGCGCGGGCGCGGACGACGGGACGCACGCCCGGCGGACTGGCGTACGCCGTGCACGGGACCGGCGGAGCACCGGTGGTGCTGGTCGCCGGAGCGGGCGGCGGCGGGCGCGTCTGGGAGCACCACCAGGTGCCCGCGCTGACCGCGGCCGGACGGCGGGTGGTGACCTTCGACCATCCGGCCGGGGAGCCCGGACCGGCCGGAATCGCCCGCGCGGTACGGGACCTGATGACCGCGCTCGCCCTGCCGCCCTGCCCGCTGGTGGGGCACTCGCTCGGCTCCCTCGCGGTCCAGGAACTGCTCCTGACAGATCCGCACCTGGCGAGCGGCGCGCTGCTCGCCGCGACCCGGGGGCGGCCCGACCCGGTCGGCCGGGCGATGGCGCGCGCCGAGGCCGGGCTCGCCGCCTCGGGAACACGGCTGCCGCCCGCGTACGAGGCCTTCGTCCGCCTCGGACAGAACCTCTCGCCGAGGACACTGGCCGACGAGGGCGCGGTCGAGGAATGGCTCGACCTCTTCGAAATCGCCGCGCTGACCGGAGAATCGGCCATCAGCGTGCCGACCGGACCGGAGCGCGACCGGCTGGCCGACTACGCCCGGATCACCGCCCCGGTGCTGGTGGTGGGCTTCGCCGACGACCAGCTGGTGCCCGCGCCACTGGGCCGGGAGGTCGCCGAGGCGATCCCCGGCGCCCGCTGGACGGCGCTGCCCGACACCGGCCATCTCGGCTTCCTGGAACGGCCCGCCGCCTTCAACACCCTCCTGCTGGACTTCCTCGCCACCCTGGCCCCGACCGACCCTGGAGCAGCTCGTGTCCACTGAAACGGCCCCCACCATCCCCGCGCGCCCCACCACCCTCGCGCCCCCCACCGAGCCCGTCGTGGACGTCGTGCACGTCGGCCAGGACCCGCCCGCGTCCTGGGCCGCGGCCGTGTACCTGTGCGGCCCGACCCCCGTCGACCCGGCGGAGCCCTCGTGGCGCCCGGACGCCGTGGCCGCGCTGCGGGCCGCGTGGACGGGTACGGGAAGGCTGGCGGTGTTCCTGCCCGAGCCGGTCCCCGGCGGCGGCTATCCCGCGTACGAGGACCAGATCGCCTGGGAGGAGGATGCCATGCGCCGCTCGGACGTGATCCTGTTCTGGATACCCAGGGACATGGCCCGGCTGCCCGGCCTGGTCTCGAACATCAAGTGGGGTACCTGGTGCGGGTCCGGCCGAGCCGTGCTCGGCGCACCGCCGGAGGCCGAACGCATGGCGTACCTGCTGTACTTCGCCGGGGCACTGGGGGTGCCCGTGGAACGCACCGTCGAGGGTGCCGCCGCCGCGGCCCTGCGCGCCGTGGGACCGGGGGAGGAACGTACCGGCGGCGAGCGGTCCGTGCCGCTGGCGGTGTGGCGCAGCCGGGAGTTCCGGGCCTGGTACGCCGGTCGCCGCGAGGCCGGCGACCGGCTGCTCGACGCGCGCGTGGACTGGTACGCGCCGGCCGCCGGTCCGGACGGCGCCGCCGCCTGGCTGGTGACCGTCGAGGTCGTGCCGGGCGACGGCTCGGGCCCCGCGGCCCGTCGGCTGCTCGCGGCTCAGGGGCAGGGCATGCTCATGTAGAGCGCCTGTTCGCCTTCCGACTCGGTGCCCTGGTAGAGGACGGTGTCCAGACCGCAGAAGGTGAAGCCCATCCGGCGGTAGGCCCGGATGGCCGGGGCGTTGACGTTGGTGACCTCCAGCCAGAGGTGCCCGGCGCCATGCTCACGCGCGACGTCCACCGCGTGCCCCATCAGGGTGCGGCCCACGCCCCGGCCCCGGTGCTCCGGGGCGACCTCGATGTCCTCGATGGTCAGCCGGCGGTTCCACGGGTGGTAGGAGACGGCGGCGAACCCGGCGAGGCCGCCGGCGGCGTCGATGGCGACGAAGGTGCGGCTGTCGTCCTCCTCACCGTCCTCCTCGTCCTCGTCGCTGCCGTCGTCCTCGGGGAACACCTTGGTCAGGGGCGGGTCCACGGGGACTTCGCGCAGGGCGAAGCCGTCGTCGGTGACGGCCACCCGGAAGACGGTCGAGGTGGTGAAGGACCCGTCGATGGCCCCGATGGCCTCGGCGTCCTCGGGCAGGGCGGCCCGGAACTCGTATGCCGCGCCGACGGTGCCGGGGGTCTGAGAGGTTGTGGTCATGGTGCGAGGTTAAGACCGTCCTGCCGGGACACGACAGGTTTCGGCCGGTCGCGGCACCCCGGCCGGCCCCCGCCCCGCCCGGGGCACCCACCCTCCCGGGGGGCGGGGGGGCCCCAGGCGCTACCCGGGGGCACCCCCCACACCCACCGCCCGCGCGCGCCCCCCGCCCCCCCCCCCCCCCCCCCCCCCCCCCCCCCCCCCCCCCCCACCCCGCCCCCCCCCCCCCCCCCCCCCCCCCCCCCCCCCCTCGCCCTCTGCCGACGGTACACGGGGAGCATCGGTCCGCACCGGTCCGCACCGGCCCACACCCATGTCGACCAGCCAGAACGACGGACGAGGGAGCCGGGTGCGGGGTGCCGGCCCGCGAATGGCCCGGATCTTGGTGCGTGTGGAGACGGCGGGCGCGTGTACCCGGCTCCGGGCCCGGAACCCGTACGGGTGGCCCTACGGGGCTACGCGGGCAGGTGTGCCTCGATCGCGGCGACGAGCTCGGGGGCCTCGGGCTCGGTGCGCGGACGGAAGCGGGCCACGACCTCACCGGCGGGGGAGATCAGGAACTTCTCGAAGTTCCACTGGATGTCCCCCGCCTCGCCCTGCGCGTCCGGGGACTTGACCAGCTCCTGGTAGAGCGGGTGCCGGTGCTCGCCGTTGACCTCGGACTTCGCCAGCATCGGGAAGGTCACACCGAACCCGGCCGCGCAGAAGGTCCCGATCTCCTCGGCGGTGCCGGGCTCCTGCCCGCCGAACTGGTTGCAGGGCACGCCGATGACGGTGAAGCCCTTGGCCTCGTACTGCGACTGCAACCGGGCCAGGCCCGCGTACTGCGGGGTGAGCCCGCACTGCGAGGCGGTGTTCACGACCAGGATCGCCTTGCCCTTGTGGGCCGCGAGGCTGGTGGACTCGTCGGCCAGCGTGGTCAGCGGGATGTCGTACAGGCTCATCGGGAAATCTCCTCAGCAGGACAGGCAGGACAGGCAGGACAGGCAGGACAGGCAGGACAGGCAGGACAGGCAGGGCGGAAAGGAAGCAGGACAGAGGAACAGGACAGAGGGACAGGGCAGGACGCCGAGCCTAGGACCCCCGGCCGACGAGTTCGTCCGCCGGGTCGTTGACCGGTTGGGGAGTGCCCGTGAGGTCCATGACGAAGAGCGGTATGCCCAGGGCGTCCGCGCGGGTGCGGGCGTCCTCCGTGTACCCGGCGAGCGCGAAGTAGACGCTGGTCGCGGAGGCGGTGAGCCCGTTCAGCCAGACGCACTCCACCGCCCGCAGCCCGGCCGGAGCGGTGGTCGGGTCCACCTGCGCCACCAGCCCGGGTGCCCGTAGGTCCACCGCCGCCGCAGGGGCCGGGCGGGCCTCGGGCGGGTGTACGTCCTCGAACCCGAGCCAGCGCAGGTACAGCGCGGCGGCGGTCACGGCGTCCCGGGCGGTACGGATCGTCACCGGCCGGAAGTCCGGCCGGGGTGTCGGCCGGGGCGCCGGTACGGCCTGCCCGGGGCGCGGGTGTGGGTGCGGGGGCGTGCCGGAGGGCGGCGGGGCGCTCCGGCCGCCGTCGGCCGCGTCGGCGCGCGGCCCGGAGCCTCCCGGCGGCGGGCCCTGCGGTTCCAGCGGGTGGACCGGGATCAGCACCACCGTCCCGCAGGAGCCGCATCCCAGCTCGGGGTGCGGCCACTCGCTCTCCCGCGCGCAGGCCGCGCACCGCACCGCCACCCAACTCCCCGACCAGGTCCGGTGGGTCAGTGTCAGGGGTGGCGCCGTCAGGTCGAGCGGAGGCACGACCGGGCTCCCGCAGGCGCACGGGAAGACCGGCGCGGTGTAGTTGCTCTCGCGCAGGCAGGCCGGGCAGCGCACCGGTACCGCTTCCGCCATGAGATCTGGACCCCCTTCGTCGCTGTGCGTAGGTCCATGCTCCACCACCCGCCACCGCTGGGGTGACCGTGTCCGTGTTCTCCCGGTCTGACGCCAGCCGGCCCTTGGCCGGCCCTCGATCGGCCCACAGCGGACCCACAGCGGACCCACAGCGGACCCGCAGTGGTCCCACAGCGGGCTCTCGGCCGCCCCGGCGATGACGTCGGCGGTGTCGGCGGGGCCCGTGGCGACGGCTTCCGCGTGCCGGGTCCGGGGTCTGCGGCTTCCGGGCCCCGGGTCCGCCCTTGACGGCTGGCGGCAGGAGAGCCGAGACTGAGCTTGTTCCGCATAGCAGAACAAAGTTTCCGCATGATGGAAGAATCTGGTCGTCGGACCCGCAGGAGACCTCGATGCCTCGAATGACAGCAGCCGCCGCCGCAGTGGAGATCCTCAAGCGCGAGGGCGTTACGCACGCGTTCGGCGTCCCCGGCGCCGCGATCAACCCCTTCTACCGGGAGCTCAAGAACGTCGGTGGCATCACGCACACGCTGGCCCGCCACGTCGAGGGCGCCTCGCACATGGCGGAGGGGTACACCCGGGCCGCCGCGGGCAACATCGGCGTCTGCGTCGGCACGTCCGGCCCCGCCGGCACGGACATGATCACCGGGCTCTACTCGGCCATCGCGGACTCGATCCCGATCCTCTGCATCACCGGTCAGGCCCCGGTCGCCAAGCTCCACAAGGAGGACTTCCAGGCCGTCGACATCGCCTCGATCGCCAGGCCGGTCACCAAGGCCGCGACCACGGTCCTGGAAGCCGCGCAGGTCCCGGGCGTCCTCCAGCAGGCGTTCCACCTGATGCGCTCGGGCCGCCCCGGACCGGTCCTCGTCGACCTGCCCATCGACGTCCAGCTCACCGAGATCGAGTTCGACCCGCTGACCTACGAACCGCTCCCGGTCCACAAGCCGCGGGCGACCCGCGCCCAGGCGGCCAAGGCCCTGCGGTTCCTGCTGGAGTCCGAGCGCCCGCTGATCGTCGCCGGGGGCGGGATCATTAACGCCGACGCCTGCGAACTGCTGGTCGAGTTCGCCGAACTGACGGGCACCCCGGTCGTCCCGACCCTGATGGGCTGGGGCGCCATCGGTGACGACCACGAGCTGAACGCGGGGATGGTCGGGCTCCAGACCTCGCACCGCTACGGCAACGAGAACCTGCTCGCCTCGGACTTCGTCCTCGGCATCGGCAACCGGTGGGCCAACCGCCACACCGGCGACCTCGACGTCTACACCAAGGGCCGCACCTTCGTCCACATCGACATCGAACCCACCCAGATCGGCAGGATCTTCGCCCCGGACTACGGCTTCGCCTCCGACGCCGGGGCCGCCCTGGAACTCCTGGTCGAACTCGCCCGGGAGACCGGGGCGCGGGGCGGGCTGCCCGACCGCACCGTCTGGGCCGCCGAGACGCAGCACCGCCGGGCGACCCTCCAGCGCCGCACCCACTTCGACGACATCCCCATGAAGCCGCAGCGCGTCTACGAGGAGATGAACAGGGCCTTCGGCCCGGAGACCCGCTACGTCACCACCATCGGCCTCTCCCAGATCGCCGGCGCGCAGATGCTGCACGTCTTCCGGCCGCGCCACTGGATCAACTGCGGTCAGGCCGGGCCGCTCGGCTGGACCATCCCGGCCGCGATCGGCGTCGCCACCGCCGACCCGACCACCCCCGTCGTCGCGCTCTCCGGCGACTACGACTTCCAGTTCATGCTGGAGGAACTGGCCGTCGGGGCGCAGCACCGCATTCCGTACGTCCACGTCCTCGTCAACAACGCCTACCTCGGCCTGATCCGCCAGGCCCAGCGCAACCTGGACATCAACTTCCAGGTCAACCTGGAGTTCGAGAACATCAACTCACCGGAGCTGGGCGTCTACGGCGTCGACCACGTCAAGGTGGTCGAGGGGCTGGGCTGCAAGGCCATCCGCGTGACCGACCCGAACGAGCTCGGGGCCGCCCTGGAGGAGGCCAAGAAGCTCGCCGCGGAGTTCCGGGTGCCGGTCGTGGTCGAGGCGATCCTGGAGCGGGTCACCAACATCTCGATGGGCGGCGCGGGGATCGACGCCATCAACGAGTGGGAGGAGCTGGCGACCGAGCCGGGACACGCCCCGACCTCGATCCGCCCGCTCTCCGTCTGACCCGCCGGGCACCCGAGCCCCCGTACTCGACGGCCCCGTACCCGGCGGGTCCCGCATCTGACGGCCCGTACCCGGCGGGTCCCGGACCTGACGGCGGCCCCCGTCCGCTCCGTACGAACCGGAGGGGACGGGGGCCGCGCGGAGAACCGGAGCCGCAGGGTCAGCCGCGGTCGCCCGGCAGGGCCCGCGGACCCGCCGGGGCGAAGAGCTCCGCCCCGGCCTCCGCCCCGGCCTCCGCCCCGGCCTCCGCCCCGGCCCCGGCCCCGGTCTCCGTCCCGGCCTTCGCTCCCGCCTTCGTGGGGTCGACGCCGCAGAACTCGGCCTCGACGACCCGGTCCTCGTCCACCCAGTCCCCGTTCGAGTTGTACGCGAGACCGTGCCGGCCGTCCTCGGTGGTGACGGCGTTCGAGCGGGAGCCGAGCCAGCCGCCGCTGTGCCCCCACACCTTCGTGCCGCAGCTCGTCGTGAAGGTGTAGAGCCCGAGGCCGTACCCGTACGACGGCAGGCGCGGGTCCATCGCGACCGTGGTCTTCATCGCGGCGAGCTGCTGGGCGGGAAGCACCTTCCCGCCCAGCAGGGCGCTGAAGAACCGGTTCAGGTCGCCGGTGGTGGAGATGATGTCGCCGTCGGCCCACAGCTGGGACCCGTTGTTCAGGGTCACGTCGTAGATCCTGGTGGCGGCCGGGTCGAGCGACAGCTTGGAGTACGCCCGGCTGCTCGGCTTCGGCATGTGGCTGCTGTCGCCCGGCAGGGTGGTCGCGCGCAGCCCCAGCGGCTTGACGATGCGCTTGCGCACCTCCTCCTCGTAGGTGTTCCCGCCCACCTTCTCGATGAGCATTCCGGCGAGGACGTAGTTGGTGTTCGAGTAGTTCCACTGGGTGCCGGGGGCGGCGTGCGGCGGGTGTGTCATGGCCACGCGCACCGCTTCCTCCGGTGTCCGGGTGTCGTACCGGTGCTTCGGGAAACCGGGGGCCAGGATGTATTTCTGCTGGTAGGCGGGGTCCGAGTCGTAGTTGTAGACCCCGCTGGTGTGGTTGAGCAGCTGCCGCACGGTGATGGTGCGGCCGTCGTGGCCGTTGCCCCGTACGAGCCCCGGCAGGTGGCGCTCCACCGTGTCGTCCAGGCTCAGCCGGCCCTCGGCCTCCATCTGCAGCAGCACGGTCGCCACGAACGTCTTGGTGATGCTGGCGATCCGGAACCGGTCGTCCGTGCCCCGCGGTGTCCCCGTGGTGAGGTTCCCGACCCCCGAGGTGCTCTTCCAGACCGTGTTGCCGTTCCTGGTCTGCACCGTGACGCCCGGCACTCCCGCCGCCACCATGGCGTCGACGGCGCGCTGGGTCGCCGTGTGGCCGTGGCCCCGGCCCTTCCCGTTCTCGCCGGACTGAGCCTGCGCGACCCCGCCGGCGCCCGCCACGGTCATCGCCGTCGCCACCGCCAGCCCCACCAGTCCCGCACGTGCTCCCCGTCGTAACGTGGTCATGTCCGCTCCCGTTCCGGCCGTCGGCCGTACTCCCCGTGACCGCGCCGCCCGCTCCCGCTGTCCGGGCGTCGGCGCGAACCTTGACACGGGGAGGGACGCAGCCGGAGGCCGACAGGGTTGACCGCAGCCGGAGATCACAACGGAGATCACTGACGGAGACCGGGCGGACACGGGCCCGGTGACTGCCCGCCCGCCGGACCGCCCGCCGGGGGCTGTCGGGGGCTGTCGGCCGACACGACGGAGCGCCGGGCCACGGGGACTTCCGTGACCCGGCGCTCCGCCGGACGGCGTACGGACGGCGTACGGACGGCGTACGGACGGGGACCGTGGCGGGCGACGACGGGGTCCGCGTTCCGGTCCCCCTCATGTCGGGGGACGGCTCCAGGACCCCTGGCCCCCGCACTGGGCCCGACGCCCGCCACGGTCCCCGCCCTGCCCCCACCGCGTATGACCCTCGTCCGGTCGCGGTGCGGGTGGCACCGGGAACCCGACCTCCCGTCGGGCCCCCGGTGCGGTTCGGTGGGCCGGCCCGGTCCTCGCGCGGGGTGTGTGGACGGTCTCCTCGGCGCGCCCGCCGTACGGAGGGGGCGTGCGAGAGGGGGGGCGAGGGGCCGGGCGTGGTGATCCGGGCGGCGCGGGTGCCTGGGCGCGACAGGACAGGTGTCAGCACCCGCGCCGCCCGGAAACTCGTTCCCCGCAGGGCGGGGAAGTCTCAGGTGTGCCGGATCTCCGGTCCCGGTCTCAGATCTCCGTGCCGGAGAGGCGTTCGACGGCGCGGAGCAGCGCCGAGTGGTCCAGGCCGCCGTCACCCTGGGCGCGCAGCGAGGCCACGAGCTGGGCGACGACCGCCCCGACCGGCAGGGCCGCGCCGACGTGGCGCGCGGCGTCGGTGACGATGCCCATGTCCTTGTGGTGCAGGTCGATCCGGAAGCCGGGCGCGAAGTCCCGGTTCAGGAAGTTCTCCTTCTTGCGGGCCAGCACGGTGGACCCGGCCAGCCCGCCGCCCAGGACGTCCAGGGCGGCCCGGAGGTCCACGCCGGACTTCTCCAGGAAGACGACGGCCTCGGCGCACGCCTGGATGTTCACCGCGACGATGAGCTGGTTGGCGGCCTTCACCGTCTGGCCGGAGCCGTGCGGGCCGCACCGGACGATGGTCCGGCCGAGGGCCTCCAGGACGGGCAGGGCCTCGTCGAAGTCGGCCTGTTCACCGCCCACCATGATCGACAGGACGGCCTCGACGGCCCCGGCCTCGCCACCGGAGACCGGGGCGTCGAGGACGCGGATGCCCTTCCTGGCGGCGTTGCGGGCGAGGTCGACCGAGGTCTGCGGAGTGATCGAGGACATGTCGATGACCAGCGTGCCGGGCCGGGCGTTCTCCAGGATGCCGTGCTCGCCGTAGGCGATGGCCTCCACCTGCGGGGAGGCGGGCACCATCGTGATGACGACATCGGCGTCGCGGACGGCCTCGGCGACCGAACCGGCCACCGCGCCTCCGGCGGCGGCCAGCCGGTCCAGCTTCCCCTGCTCCAGGGTGTGACCGGTGACCCGGTAACCGGCCTTCAGGAGGTTCTCGGCCATGGGGGAACCCATGATGCCGAGACCGATCCACGCGATGGAGGGGAGGGCGGCGGAGTTGCTCATGATGAGGGTCCTTCTCCAGGGCTCTGTGCGGAAGGTACGGGGGTGCGGAGGGTGCGCAAGGCGCGGGCGTCGGTACGGGGGTCCCGCGCGGTCCCGCGCCGCCTCCGCGCGGGGTGGTGCCGTAGCCGTGAGGGCTCACCGGCACACCTTTCCGGTCGCGGCGCTGTCCGGTTCCGGCCGGGGCGCTATCCGGCGGCGCGGGCCCCGGCGGGCAGCCAGCCGAAGGACGCGGCGGCGTCCTGCGCCTTGTACTCCAGGCCCACGAACCCCTCGTAACCAGCTTTGCGGAGCCGGCCGAGCAGTTCCTCCAGGGGCAGGGAGCCGGTGCCGGGGGCGCCCCGGCCCGGCATGTCCGCGATCTGGACGTGACCGGTCCTGGCGGCGTACTTCTCGACGACCTCGAAGAGGTCCTCCCCGTTCATCGCCAAGTGGTACAGGTCGAGCAGGAACGTGGCGTTCCCGAGGCCGGTGGCCTCGTTGACCCGGTCCGCCACCTCGACGGCGGCGGGGGCGCTCACCAGCGGGTAGTGCGGGGACTCGGGCGCGTTCAGCGCCTCGATCAGGAGCACCGCGCCGACCCGGTGCGCGGCGCGGGCCGCGGCGACGAGGTTGCGCAGGGCCAGTTCGTCCTGCGCGGCCGGGTCCACGCCGTCGACGCGGTTGCCGTAGAGGGCGTTCAGCGCCTTGCAGCCCACCGAGGCCGCGAAGTCGGCGGCCACGTCGAGGTTGGCCCGGAAGCGCTCCGATTCCTCGCCCGGCACCGAGGCCGCGCCGCGGTCCGGTCCCGGCAGCCGGCCGGCGTAGAAGTTCAGGCCCACCAGCCGGGTGCCGGCCTCGTCGAGGGCCCTCCTGAGGGCGTCGAGCTCCTCCCGGGCGGGGGTGGGGGTCCCGGTCCAGGGCCACCACAGCTCGACCGCGGTGAAGCCCGCCGCGGCGGCGGCCGCGGGGCGCTCCAGGAGCGGGAGTTCGGTGAAGAGGATCGACAGGTTCACATCGAAGCGCTGGTCCGTGTATCCCATGAGCGGCGTACGCTCCTTCCGTATTGCGGAAGTTGTTTTCTGCTTGATGGAAGATTGCATGGGGTCTTGCGTGGATGTCAAGTGGTCGGCCGCCGGGAGATCGCGGTCGCGGGGTAGCTTGACCAGCGTGCGATTGAGAGTGGAGTTCACGACCGAGCCCTTCGACCTCGAAGAGGCCCCCGCCCATGCCGTGGCCGCCCGCGAGGTCATCCAGCGGGCCCGGCTGGACGCGGTCGACGTCGGGCCGTTCGGCAACACGGGCGAGGGGAGCGCCGAGGAGGTCCTCGGCGCGGTGACCGCGCTGCTGCGCGACGCGCTGGACGCCGGGGCCACGCGCGTCACCCTCCAGCTCAACGTGATCGGGGAGGACACGCCGTGACCGACCCCCGCGACCAGCCGTTCGCCGCCGCGGTCAAGCCGCTCGTGGACGCGATGGGCGGCGAACTGCTCGACCCGGCGCTGGCGGAGGCCGACGACGTCGTACTCACCTGGGAGGGCCGGAAGGTGCTGGCCGTCCGCCTGCCCCAGCTCTCGGACTCCCTGGACCGCATCCTGGCCGCCCTCGAACGCCTGCACGGCATGCCGCTGGCGCAGCTCGACCGCAAGGCCAAGCAGGACGTCGTACGGACGCTGGAGGCGCGCGGCGCCTTCTCCGTCCGGCACGGAGTGGAAACGGTCGCGGCGGCCCTGGGCGTGAGCCGCTTCACCGTCTACAACTACCTGAACAGGGAGAACCCCGGCCGGAGCGGCCAGGGTTGAGGTCCGCCCGCCGGAGCTGACGAGCCGCCGGGGCCGACGAGCCGCCGGAGCTGACGAGCCGCCGCCCCGTTCGCCCGGGCGGCGGCTTCCGCGCACCCGAAATTTCAACAAAGTGTTGACGCCGTGTTGCCGAAGGCGTTAGCTATGGCCAGCCCGTTCAGCGACAACAGCGACAACAGGCCGCGGAGGTCACCGTGACGTCGAGCCCGCCCCCGGGTCTCACCCGGTTCAACGCCCTGGACGACAGCGCCGCCGCCGCCGCGCTCCGCGAGGTGTGCGCCGGCCGGGAGTGGGGGAGCCGGCTGCTCGCCCGGCGCCCCTTCGCCACCACGGCCGCCCTCTGCTCCGCGAGCGACGCCGCCACGGCCCGGCTCACCGCCGGGGAGCTGGGCGAGGCGATAGCGGGCCACCCCCCGATCGGCCGGCCGAAGCCCGGGGACCCGGTCTCCGCCCGCGAACAGCGCGGCCTGGCCGGAGCCTCCGGGGACCTCAGGCGCGAGCTGCTCGAACTGGGCCTCGCCTACCAGGAGAAGTTCGGCCACGTCTTCCTCGTCTGCGCGACCGGCGCCACCGGCGAGCAGCTGCGCGACGCCCTCAGGGCGAGGAGCGGGAACTCGCCCGAGGAGGAACGGGAGACCGCCCGCGACGAGCTCGTGAAGATCAACCGCATTCGTCTGACCCGCCTCGCGGAAGGAGAGTGACCATGAGCAACGGGAGCACGAGCAACGGGAGTACGAGCAACGGGAGTGCGAGCGCCGGGACCACGGCGTCGGTGTCCACCCACATCCTGGACACCAGCACCGGCAGACCCGCCCCGGGTGTCACCGTCCTCCTGTCGGCCCGGACCGGCCCCGACGGCCGGTGGACCGCCCTCGGCTCCGCCGCCACCGACGCGGACGGGCGCTGTACGGACCTGCCGGCCCCGCCGCAGGACACCACCCACGTGCGTCTCGGCTTCGAGACCGAGGCGTACTTCTCGCACCGGCGGGCCGAGGCACGGCAGGACGCCCCCCGCGCGGGGGACAGCGGCGCGTTCTTCCCCGAGGTCACCGTCACCTTCGCGGTCTCCCCGGGCGAGCACCACCACGTACCGCTGCTGCTCAGCCCGTTCGGCTACTCCGTCTACCGAGGGAGCTAGCGGACATGCCCACGATGCTCGGCCAGAACCAGTACGGCAAAGCGGAGAACCGCGTCGTCAGGATCACCAGGGACGGCGCCACCCACCACATCAAGGACCTGAACGTCTCCGTCGCCCTCTCCGGCGCCATGGACGACGTCCACCTCTCCGGCTCGAACGCCCACGTCCTGCCGACGGACACCACCAAGAACACGGTGTACGCGTTCGCCAAGGAGTACGGCATCGACTCCGCCGAGCAGTTCGGCATCCACCTGGCGCGCTGGTTCGTCGGCAGCCAGGAGCCGATCCAGAAGGCACGCATCCGGATCGAGGAGTACGCCTGGGGCCGGATCGCCGCCTCGGAGACTGCCTTGGAGACCGCCTCGGGGTTGATCGGCGCCGACGAGGTCAACCACTCCTTCGTCCGCCAGGGCGCGGAGACCCGCGTCACCCAGGTCACCTACGACGGCGTCCGCTGGGAGGTCGTCTCCGGCCTCAAGGACCTGACCGTCCTGAACTCCACGAACTCCGAGTTCTGGGGGTACGCGAAGGACAAGTACACGACCCTGCGCGAGGCGTACGACCGCATCCTGGCCACCGAGGTCTCGGGCCGCTGGCGCTTCAGCTGGTCCGACGACGCGCAGCAGATGCCCCACTGGGAGAAGTCCTACGCCGAGACCCGCAAGCACATGCTCCAGGCGTTCGCGGAGACCCGCTCCCTCTCGCTCCAGCAGACGCTGTACCAGATGGGTTCGCGCATCGTCGACCACCGGCCGGAGATCGACGAGGTCCGCTTCTCGCTCCCGAACAAGCACCACTTCCTGGTGGACCTCGAACCCTTCGGCCTCAGCAACGACAACGAGGTCTACTTCGCCGCGGACCGCCCCTACGGCCTCATCGAGGCCACGGTCCTGCGGGACGGCGCCGAGGCCCGCATCCCCGTGGACATGACCAACCTCTGACCCGGCCCGTTCGGTCCGGGGCCGTAATGACGGCCGTGGTGACGGCCGTGGTGGCCATGGCGGCTGTGGTGGCGCGGGGCCCGGTTCCCCCGGCGTCCCCGCTGGAGACGGGTGCGCCGCCGCTCACCTCCCCGGGTCCTGCCCCGTCCTGTCCTGCTCGTACCGTCGCTGAAAGCACGAGGCACCCCTCCCCATGACAGCGCCCGCAGCACCGACAGCCCCCGCAGCCCCTGACGGCACGGTCGAACGCACCGTCATCGAGAACTGTGCGATCGCGACCGTCGACGCGCACGACACCGAGTACGCCTCGGGCCACGTCGTCGTCGCGGGCAACAGGATCGAGTCCGTCGGCGCGGGCAGGGCCCCCGGCGGTCTCGACGGCGTCGTCCGCCGGATCGACGGCACCGGGCACCTGGTGACCCCCGGACTGGTCAACACCCACCACCACTTCTACCAGTGGATCACCCGCGGCCTGGCCACCGACCACAACCTCTTCGACTGGCTCGTCGCCCTGTACCCGACCTGGGCGCGCATCGACGAGCGGATGGTCGGCACGGCCGCCCAGGGCTCCCTGGCGATGATGGTCCGCGGCGGGGTCACGACCGCCACGGACCACCACTACGTCTTCCCCCGGGGCTCCGGCGACCTCTCCGGCGCCATCGTCCGCGCCGCGTCCGCGATGGGCGTACGGTTCACCCTCGCCCGCGGCTCGATGGACCGCTCCGCCAAGGACGGCGGCCTGCCGCCCGACTTCGCCGTGGAGAGCCTCGACGGCGCGCTCGCCGCGACCGAGGAGACCATCGACCGCTACCACGACGCCTCCTTCGACGCGATGACCCAGATCGCCGTCGCCCCGTGCTCGCCGTTCTCGGTCTCCACCGAACTACTGCGCCAGGGGGCGGAACTGGCCCGCCGCAAAGGTGTGCGCCTGCACACGCACGGCTCCGAGACCGTCGAGGAAGAACGCTTCTGCAAGGAACTCTTCGGCATGGGCCCGACCGACTACTTCGCGTCGACGGGCTGGCTCGGCGAGGACGTGTGGATGGCCCACAGCGTCCACATGAACGACTCCGACATCGCCGCCTTCGCCCGCACCCGCACCGGCGTCGCGCACTGCCCCTCCTCCAACGCCCGGCTGGGCGCGGGGATCGCCCGCGTACCGGACCTGCTCGCCGCCGGTGTCCCCGTCGGCCTCGGTGTGGACGGCACCGCCTCCAACGAGTCCGGCGAACTCCACACCGAGCTGCGCAACGCGCTGCTGATCAACCGGCTCGGCCCCGTCCACCGCGAACGCGCCCTCACCGCGCGCCAGGCGCTGCGCCTGGGCACGTACGGCGGCGCCCAGGTCCTGGGCCGGGCGGACCAGATCGGCTCCCTCGAACCCGGCAAGCTCGCCGACCTCGTGATGTGGAACCTCAGCACCCTGGCCCACTCCTCCATCGCCGATCCGGTCACCGCGCTGGTCCTCGGCGCGGCGGCCCCGGTCACCCTGTCGATGGCCGACGGCCGGCAGATCGTCGAGGACGGCCGGCTGCTCTTCGCCGACGAGGACGCCATCGCCGTGTCCACGCGCGAGGAGGCCCGGCGCCTGGCCCGGATCGCCGCGCGGACCTGACCCCGATCCCGGACATCCGGCCGACAGGCGCCCCCGGTGGCCGGGGCCGGCCTGCGGGGCCGGTTCGGGCGAACCGGTCCCCCACCCCCCTCCCCTCCACCACCACATACAGGCTCGACTCGCACCGCTTTCGCTGGCCCCTCCCGCCCCGACGGGCCGGGAGGGGCCACCTCCATGACACCCACGTCCCCGCCGACGTGTTCAACCGACCGGAGGAAGCCGTGGCCGCAACGCCCAGGTTTCGCAAAGACGCAGTCGCAGTACCGGAAACCGCAGTACCGGAAGCCGCAGTACCGGAAGTTGGGGTAACAGAAGTCGGGGTACCCGCAGCCGCAGGGTCGGCAGCCCCGGCGCCGACGCCCGCCGCGCCGGAGGGGAAGCACCCGGTCGACGAGGTCCTGCCCCCGCTGAAGATGTTCACCGGCGGGCTCCAGCACGTGGCCGCCATGTACGCGGGCGTCGTCGCCCCACCCATGATCGTCGGCCCCGCCGTGGGTCTCTCCGCCACCGAAACCGCCTTCCTGATGGGCGCCTCGCTCTTCACCGCGGGCCTCGCCACCCTGCTCCAGACCCTCGGGTTCTGGCGGATCGGCGCCCGACTGCCGTTCGTCAACGGAGTCTCCTTCGCCGGGGTCACCCCGATGATCGCCATCGGCAAGGACCAGGGCGAGAACGCCCTCCCCGTCATCTTCGGCGCGATCGTCGTCGCCGGGGCCCTCGGCTTCCTCGCCGCCCCCTACTTCGGCAGGCTCGTCCGCTTCTTCCCCCCGGTCGTCACCGGCACGGTCATCACCCTGATCGGCGTCTCCCTGCTCCCGGTGGCCTTCACCTGGTCCCAGGGCGGCGACAGCGCCGCCACCGGCCACGGCTCGATGAAGAACATCGGCATGGCGGCCCTCACCCTCGTCACCGTCCTGCTGATGCGCACGTTCCTGCGCGGCTTCCTGCGGCAGATCTCCATCCTGCTCGGCCTGGCCGTGGGCACGCTCCTCGCGATCCCGCTGGGCATGACCGGCTTCGAAGCGATCGGGAACGCGCCCCTGATCGGCTTCCCCACCCCGTTCCACTTCGGCGCCCCGCAGTTCCAGGCCGCCGCGATCGTCTCGATGTGCGTCGTCATGCTCGTCTGCATGACCGAGTCCACCGCCGACATGCTCGCGCTGGGCAGGATCGTCGGACGTCCTGCCGACGCGAGGACCGTCGCGGGCGGTCTGCGCGCCGACGCCCTCGGCAGCGCGGTCAGCCCGCTCTTCAACGGCTTCATGTGCAGCGCCTTCGCCCAGAACGTCGGGCTCGTCGCGATGACCAGGGTCCGCAGCCGGTTCGTCGTCGCGGCGGGCGGCGGCATCCTGATCCTGCTCGGCCTCTGTCCGGCCGCCGCCTCCGTCATCGCGCTCGTCCCGCTGCCGGTCCTCGGCGGCGCGGGCATCGTCCTCTTCGGCTCGGTCGCGGCCAGCGGCATCCAGACCCTGACCTCCGCCGCCCTGGAGAAGGACGAGAACGCCCTGATCGTCGCCGCCGCGCTCGGCATCGGCCTGATACCGATCGCCGCGCCCGGCTTCTACCACGCCTTCCCCGAGGACCTGCTCGTCGTCCTCGACTCCGGGATCAGCAGCGGCTGCGTGGTGGCCATCGTCCTCAACCTGGCCTTCAACCACCTCGGCCCCCGCAGGAGCCCGGCCCCCGAGACCACCCCGGCCCACTGACACGGGCCCGGGACGGGGGCCGGGCGGCTACGCGCGCCCTACGCGGCCGGGGTCAGGTACATCCCGTTCTCGTCCGCACCGGCCGTGTTCCGGCAGCCGAAGCCGGCGTCGGCGGGCCGCGCGAGGACCAGCGCCAGACACCGGCCGGCGGCCAGCTGCCCGAAGTAGTTCGGGTGCATGGACTCCTGGACGAGCCCCTGCGTCCCACTGCTGTCGATCCACCGCGCCCACTCGCTCGTCCGCGCCGAGGCCGGGGCCGAGGAACTCACCAGCCTGCTCGCCTTCGCGCACGCCTCACGCCCCTGGAGCATGTCCCGCAGGTCCAGGAACTGGACGCCCTTGGCCGCGGCCACCGCCTTGATCCGGCCGGCGAGCTGCGGCACGAGCGAGTCGCGCGCCCAGTCCGAGTCACGGTTCCAGAAGGGGCACCCGCCGGTGTCCAGCCGGCTCCAGTCGCTCTGCGGGTACCGGTTCTCCGCGCCGCGCGGGATCGGCGAGGGGTAGGACTGGAGCACGATCCGGTACGCCGGGTCGGCGTACCCGGCGCCCCGCATCACGGCCCGCACCTCGTCCACCGACTTCGCGACCCCGGCCATGACGGCGTCGATCTTCCGGTCCACCCCGGCCTGCTGGTCGTCGTGGCAGTACGAGCCCCAGAGGACGAAGTCGTACGCGCACTCCTTGATGATGTCGGCGAATCCGAGGTCGTTCCCGCCGACGGAGAGCGCGATCACCTTGACGTCGTGGGAGGCGGCCACGGCGGCCAACTGGTCGGCCTGCGGCGCCTCGCCCTTGAGGGCCACCCCGCCGCTGACGGCCCGGTACACGTTCTCGGCGGTCGCCCCCGAGCAGGCCAGGTTGACGGCGGCCTCGGCGACCGGCCCGGCGCTGCGCACCTCGGCGGAGTCCGAGCGGTCGCACCCGCCGGCCGTGGCGCCGTACACCCGGGCGGGGTCGTAGGTGCTGCCGCCGGTCCAGGCCCGGTCGGTGCCGCTCCGACTGCCGCTGTCGGTCAGGCTGTTGCCCTTCCACCGGCCGGCCTCGCCGGAGATGTAGCTGTCGCCCATGGCCACCACGGCCGTGGGCCCGCGCCCGGGACCGGCCACGGCGGGGCCCGCCCCGGCGGCCACCAGCGCCCCGGCGACGAGCGGCAGGACCATCCCGGCCCCGGCGGCCCGTCGCACACGGTCGCGGACCCGGTCCTTGCTGACGTTGCGGAATCCGATCACTGCGGAACTCCTGCGGTCGGCCACGCCCGGAGCGGGAACAACTCCGGCGCGTGGCAGGGTAAGTGGGGGTTACCGCCGGCCGGTGGCACGGGAAAGGTGACACGCCCCCACTTGTTACCGCTAGGTAGCCGCAGATCACGATGACATAACGACCGACCGGTCGTTCGGCCCCGCAGAATCTTCCCGGACCGCCCCACCGCCCCGCCCCCGGCACGCCTCGGCCCCCGTCGCCTCGCGGGCGACGGGGGCCGAGGCCGTCCGGCTGTGGTGCGGGAGGTCAGTCGGTGAGCTGGGCGTAGGCCGGGAGGGTGAGGAAGTCCGTGTAGTCCGCGTCCAGGGAGACCTGGAGGAGGAGGTCGTGGGCCTGCTGCCACTTGCCGGCCGCGAAGAGTTCGTCGCCCGTCTCGGCGCGGACGGCCGCCAGTTCGTCGGCGGCGAGCGCGCGGGTCAGTTCGGCGGTGACCTTCACCGCCTGGCCGTCGTGTTCGAGGACGACGCCCGCGTTGATCCACTGCCAGATCTGCGAGCGCGAGATCTCGGCGGTGGCCGCGTCCTCCATCAGGCCGAAGATGGCGACGGCGCCGACGCCGCGCAGCCAGGCCTCGATGTAGCGGATGCCGACCTGCACCGCGTTGCGGAGCCCCTCGTACGTCGGCCGCGCCTCCAGGGAGTCGATCGCGATGAGGTCGCCCGCGGCCACCGAGACGTCCTCGCGCAGCCGGTCCTTCTGGTTCGGCCGCTCGCCGAGGACCGCGTCGAAGGAGGCCAGCGCGATCGGGACCAGGTCGGGGTGGGCGACCCAGGAGCCGTCGAAGCCGTCGCCCGCCTCGCGGTCCTTGTCGGCCCTGACCTTCTCGAACGCGACCTTGTTGGCCTCGGCGTCCTTGCGGGACGGGATGAAGGCCGCCATGCCGCCGATGGCGTGCGCGCCGCGCTTGTGACAGGTGCGCACCAGCAGTTCGGTGTAGGCGCGCATGAACGGGGCGGTCATCGTCACCGCGTTGCGGTCGGGCAGGACGAACTTCTCGCCGCCGTCCCGGAAGTTCTTGACGATGGAGAAGAGGTAGTCCCAGCGGCCCGCGTTCAGGCCCGCCGCGTGGTCGCGCAGCTCGTAGAGGATCTCCTCCATCTCGTACGCGGCGGTGATCGTCTCGATGAGGACCGTGGCGCGGACGGTGCCCTGCGGGATGCCCACGTACTCCTGGGCGAAGACGAAGATCTCGTTCCAGAGCCGCGCCTCCAGGTGCGACTCCGTCTTCGGCAGGTAGAAGTACGGGCCCTTGCCGAGGGCGATCAGGCGGTGCGCGTTGTGGAAGAAGTACAGGCCGAAGTCGACGAGCGCGCCGGGGACGGCGCCGCCGTCCACCCGCAGGTGGCGTTCCTCCAGGTGCCAGCCGCGCGGGCGCATCACGACGGTCGCCAGCTCCTCGGCGGGCCCCAGTGCGTACGCCTTGCCCGTGCGCGGGTCGGTGAAGTCGATGCGGCGCTCGTAGGCGTCGATCAGGTTGAGCTGGCCGAGGACGACGTTCTCCCAGGTGGGGGCGGAGGCGTCCTCGAAGTCGGCGAGCCAGACGCGGGCGCCGGAGTTGAGGGCGTTGACGGTCATCCTGCGGTCCGTGGGGCCGGTGATCTCCACCCGGCGGTCGTCCAGCGCGGCCGGTGCCGGAGCCACCCGCCAGTCGCCCTCGCGCACCCACGCGGTCTCCGGGAGGAAGTCGAGGCGGGAGGTGCGGGCGATCTCGGCGCGCCGCCCGGCCCGGCGGGCGAGGAGCTCGTCGCGGCGCGGGGTGAACCGCCGGTGGAGCTCGGCCACGAAGGCGAGGGCCGCTCCGGTGAGGACCTCGTCCTGCCGGGGCAGGGGCGCGGCGTCGACGACGGCCAGCGGGGACGGCGCTGGTGCGGACATGGCTGTCACTCCTTCGGCGGCGGTGCCCGGCGGCCGTGCGGGCAAGGCCCGCGCGGGGCGGCACGCGGTGCCGTCGGCGCGGGGGAGTCCCGGAGTGCGGTCGCGGGCGCCGTCTGTGGGTTCAGGGCGCTCTGACCAGTGGATAGTAATTTCCTCATCGTGGAAGTTCAATGGTGTGTTGATGCCGAGGCTCTCCGGAACGGCGGCGCGGGCGGCGACAGGCAGCGGCGGGCGGCGGAATCCGGCCGTCCGTGGCCCTCGGTGTCACCGCGCCAGGCGCGCCAGATCGGGCGGGGTGTCGATGTCGAAGGGATCGGCCACGTCCCCGCACTCCACCAGGACCAGCTCCGCCGCGTGCCGGGCCAGGTGGACCCGCGCCCCCCGGTCGCCCGTCGCCGTCGCCGCGATCTCCGCCCAGTGGTCGGCGCCGAACAGCACCGGATGGCCGCGCACCCCCTCGTACGCCGCCGCCGCCAGGCTCGCGGGGGAGCGGTACGCCGCCCGGACCCGGGCCGCCGCCTCCGCGCCGATGCCCGGCTGGTCCACCAGGGAGACCAGGACCGCGCGGGCCCCCGTACCGGCCAGCGAGGCGAGGCCGGTACGCAGGGACGAGCCCATCCCCTCGGCCCAGTCCGGGTTCTCGCTCACCACGCACCCGCTCAGGTCGGCCCGCGCGCGGACCTCCGCCGCGGCGGCGCCGAGCACCACGTGGACGGGGCCGCACCCCGCCTCGCGCAGGACCCGTACGGCGTTCTCGACCAGCGGGCGGCCCCGGTGGGGCAGCAGGGCCTTGGGCCGGCCCCCGAGGCGCCGGCCGCCCCCGGCCGCCAGGAGCAGGCCCGCGATCACCGCGGAACCGGTGCCGGTGCCGGTGCCTGCGCTTGTGTTGTCGGCTTCGGCTTTGCCTTCGGTGTCGGCTTCGGTGTCGTTCGGCATGGCACCGATTCTCGGCGCTCCCCGGCCGGACGGGCCAGCCGCGCCAGAAGACGCCGTACGGCGGCCGGTGCGGCCCCGATCCGCAGCGGCACGCCGATCCGGTTCTCGGCGGCGGCCACCAGGGCGCGTTCGTCCCGGTCGGTCAGCGGGACACGGTCGGCCATCGGGGTGGCGCGGTCGGTCAGCGGGGTGGCGCGGTCGGTCAGCGGGGCGCGGTCGTCACGGTCGGTCGGCATGTTCCGGTCTCTCCTTGCCAATCAGGGGTCTGTACCGCGAGTCTGGAGCCGGATTGGCCTGGCAGGCAGAGCCAATCGGGGAAGGTTGGCATGGCAGACGGACGAGTGGTCCAGACCGCGGACAGAACCATCGGCAGCCGCCCGCTCGCGGCCCTGCTCCCCGCAGGGGTACGGGCCCGCCCCGGGTACCGGGCCCTCGCCGACGCCGTCCGCACCCTGATCCTCGACGGCCGGATCGCCCTGCACGTACGGCTGCCCGCCGAACGCGAACTCGCCGACGCCCTCGGCGCCAGCCGCGCCACCGTCACCGCCGCCTACGACCTGCTGCGCGAGAGCGGCTACGTCCGCAGCCGCCGCGGTTCCGGCACCTGGACCGAACTCCCCGACGGCCACGCCCCGGTCGGCGCCCACGCCCTCCTCGGCGGAGCCCGGGGGGACTCCGGCATCGACCTGGCCATCGCCGCCATGGGCGCGCCGGAGGGTTCCCTCGCCGAGGCCCTGGCCCTGGCCGCGCCCCGGCTGCCCGAACTCGCCCGCACCCCCGGCTACCACCCCTTCGGCCTGCCCGACCTGCGGGCGGCCGTCGCCGCCCGGTTCACCCGGCGCGGGCTGCCCACCCGCCCCGAGCAGATCCTCGTCACGGCCGGGGCCCAGCAGGCGTTCGCCCTGGTCGTCAGCCTGCTCTGCCGGCCCGGGGACCGCGTCGTCACCGAGAACCCCACCTACGCCAACGCCCTCGACGCCCTGCGCCACGCCCGGCTGCGCACCGGGTCCATCGCCGTCTCCGACGCCGGCTGGGACATGGAGATCGCCGAGTCCACGCTGCGCCAGACCGTGCCGAGGCTCGCGTACGTGATCCCCGACTTCCACAACCCGACGGGCGCGCTGATGCCCGGGGAGGAGCGGCTGCGGCTGCTGTCCGCGACCCGGCGCACCGGAACCTGGCTGGTGGTCGACGAGACCATCGCCGACATCGCGCTGGACGTCCCGGCCCCGCCGCCGCTGGCCTCGCTCGCCCCGCGCGGCGGAGCCGACCACGTGATCACCATCGGCTCGCTCAGCAAGACCCACTGGGGCGGGCTCCGGGTCGGCTGGGTACGCGCCCCCGCCAAGATGATCACCGAGCTGACGACGGTACGGGTCGCGGCCGACATGACCGGCTCCGCCCTCGACCAGCTCGTCGCGCTCCCGCTGCTGGAGGGGCTGGACCGGTCGCTGCCCGCCCGCCTCGACCAGCTCCGCGTCCGGCGCGCCGCCCTGGAGGGCTCGTTGCGGCGGCACGCCCCGGAGTGGAGCTGGCGGCTCCCGCCGGGCGGGCTCTCGCTCTGGGTGGACCTCGGCGAGGCGGTCGGCTCGGCCCTCTCCGAACGGGCCGCGGCGGCCGGTGTCCACATCGGCCGGGGGGCCCGCTTCGGGGTCGACCCGGGGACCTTCGAACACCGGCTGCGCATCCCGTACACGCTCCCTCCCGACCGTCTGGAGGAGGCCGTCCGCCTCCTCGCCGCCGCCCTCCACGAGGGGGTTCCGCTCGCCTCGGCGGTGGAGCGCCCGCACTGGGTGGCGTAGGCGAGGCGTAGGGGGAGCGGGCCCCGTGGCCCGTGGCCCCGTGGTGGACGGGCCTACGGGGTGCGGATCAGGCGGCGGGCACCGGCCGTCGCCACCGCCGCCGTACGGGAGTCGACGCCGAGCTTGGCGTAGACGTGGACCAGGTGGGACTTGACCGTGGCCTGGCTGAGGAAGAGCCGCTGGGAGATCTGCTGGTTCGAGAGCCCGTCCGCGACCAGTTGCAGCACCTCCAGCTCCCGCCGCGTCAGCGCCTGCGCCGGGGTCCGCATCCGGTCCATCAGCCGCAGCGCCACCGCCGGGGCCAGCGCCGACTGGCCCGCCGCGGCCGTCCGTACGGCCGCCGCCAGCTCCTCCGGCGGGGCGTCCTTGAGCAGATAGCCCGAGGCACCCGCCTCCACCGCCGCCAGGATGTCGGCGTCCGTGTCGTACGTGGTCAGGACCAGCACCCGGGGGGCCGCCTCCCGGGCCGTGATCAGCGCCGTGGCCCGCGAGCCGTGCATACCGGGCCGGGGCCCGAACTGGAGGTCCATCAGCACCACGTCCACCTCCTCGGTGGCCGCCAGCTCCACCGCCCGCTCCGCCGTCGCCGCCTCCGCGACCACGGCGAAGTCCGGCTCGGTGTCCAGCACCGCGCGCAGCCCCGCCCGCACCACCGGGTGGTCGTCCGCCAGCAGCAGCCTGATCGTCATCGGCGGGCCTCCACGGGCTCCGGGGTCGCCGGGGCGCGCGGGGCGGCGCCCGCCTCCGCGTCCACGGGCAGCGGCAGGGTGACGGCCACGGCGGTGCCCTGGCCGGGGGCGGACTCCACGGTGAACAGCCCGCCCAGCGTCCCGGCGCGCGCCCGCATCGCGGGCAGGCCGAAGCCGCCCTCGCCCGGCCCGGACGGCGCCGCCGGGTCGAAGCCGCACCCGTCGTCCACGACGTCCAGCGTGACCGAGGAGTCCATGAAGGTGAGCGTGATCCCGGCGCGCCCGGCCCCGGCGTGCCGCACCACGTTGGCCAGCGCCGACTGCGCGATCCGCAACAGGGCCACCTCGTACGGGGTCGGCAGCACCTGCGGGGTCCCGCTCAGCGAGAACCGCACCCGCGGCCCCGCCACCCCCGCGCAGAGCCGCTCCAGCGCGGCGGCCAGCGACCCGTGCTCCAGGTCGGGCGGGGTCAGGGCCCGGACGAAACGCCGGGCCTCGGCGAGGTTCTCCTGCGCGGCCTCCCGGGCCCGGCGGATGTGCTCCAGCGCCGGGTCCCGCTCCGGCAGGGTCCGCTCGGCGGCCCGCAGCAGCAGCTGGATGGAGGAGAGCCCCTGGGCCAGGGTGTCGTGGATCTCCCGGGCGAGCCGCTCCCGCTCGGCGAGGATTCCGGCGCTCCGCCCGGCCGCCGCCAGCTCGGCCCGGGTCGTGATCAGCTCCTCGATCAGCTCGCGGCGGCGTTCGCTCTCCCGGTACAGGGCCTCGTAGCCCAGGACGGTCGCCACCGCCACGGCCCCGCCCAGCAGCGGCCCGAGGAAGGCCCCCGGGCTGACCGGACCGCTGTGCAGGAGGAATCCGCCGATGGCCGCGCCGGCGGTTGCCACGACCGCCGCGATCCCCCAGCGCAGCCGCAGCAGGTGCAGTTCCAGGAAGTACAGCGGGAAGGCGATCCACAGCCCGTCCGGGGAGACGACGAGCAGCGCGGCCCAGGCCGCGCCCAGCCCCGCCAGCCACACCGCCCCGGCCCGCGGCGAGCGGTGCGCCGGGGGGACCCGTACGCCCGCCGCGTAGACGGCGGCCAGCACCACGCACCCGGCCGTCACCCACCCGGGGCGGGACGCGGAGCCGGTGAGGGCGCGGGAGGCGGCCAGCGCGAGCAGCCCGAGGAACAGCGCGTGCAGACAGAGCCGCAGCACCCGGGAGACGGGCGTCGGCGGCCGGTCGCCGGAGGGGGCTCCGGGGCGGTCCTCGGCGCGGGCGTCGGTCCGGGGGCCGGTAGGGATGCCGGTACGGGCGTCGGTCCGGGTGTCGGTCCGGGTGTCGGTTTCGGGTGCGGGGTCAGCCATGGCCCGACCAGCGTAAGCCGACAGCGCCCGGCTCCGGTCAACCGAAAGTTCGATGTCCCGATGGTCCCTTCGGCGCGAGGATCGATGCCGTGGCGCGATGCCCGGTGCCCGCACGGAAGACCAAGGTGGGGGACATGTTCGTCGCATGGAGAGATCTACGGTTCGCCCGGGGACGGTTCGCCCTGATGGGCGCGGTCGTCCTGCTGATCACGCTGCTGGTCGGCCTGTTGTCGGGGCTCACCGCCGGGCTGGCCCGGGAGAACGTCTCGGCCGTCACCGGCCTGCCCGCCTCCCACCTGGCCTTCGCCGCGCCCACCGGTGACCGGAAGGTCTCCTTCACCGCCTCCCAGGTGCCCGAGAGCGCCTGGCTGGCCTGGCGCGGGCAGCCCGGGGTGAGGGCGGCGGAGCCGCTCGGCATCCGCACCACCAACGCCGTCTCGGGCGAGCGGACCGCCGCCGTCTCCGTCTTCGGCGTGGACCCCGCCGGGGGGCTCGGGCCGCGCGGCGCGGGGCTGACCCAGGGCCGGGTGGTCCTCAGCGAGAAGGCGGCGAAGGAACTCGGCGGGCTGACCGCGGGTGCCCCGCTCAGGATCGGCCCGCTGGAACTGACCGTGGCCGCCGTGTCCGGCACCGACGCCTACAGCCACACCCCGGTCGTCTGGGCCGACCTCAACGACTGGCAGCGCCTGGGCAACCCCGGCACCTCCCTGGAGACCCTCGCCACGGTCGTCGCCCTCTCCGGGAGCGGCCTCGACCTCGCCGCCGGGGACCGGGCCGCCGGCACCCGGGCGCAGACCGTCGGGGAGGCACTGGGCGCCATAGGCTCCTACCAGGCCGAGAACGGCTCGCTCCAGCTGATGCGCGGCTTCCTCTTCGCCATCTCGGCCCTGGTCATAGGCGCCTTCTTCACGGTGTGGACGATCCAGCGCAGCGGGGACATCGCCGTCCTGAAGGCCCTCGGCGCCTCCACCGCCTCCCTGCTGCGCGACGCCCTCGGCCAGGCCGTGGTCATGCTCGCGGCCGGCACCGGGCTGGGCACGGCCCTCGCCGCCGTCCTCGGCGCCGTGATCAGCGGCGGTGACGTCCCCTTCGTCCTCGACCCCGCCACCGTGCTCCTCCCGGCCGCGGTCATGATCCTGCTCGGCGCGCTGGGCGCGGCCCTGTCCGTCCGGCGGATCACCGCCGTCGACCCGCTGACCGCCCTCGGGAGCGCCCGATGACCCTGCTCGTCCACGACGTCACCCTCACCTACCCCGACGGTGACACCCGGCTCACCGCCCTCGACGCGGTCCGGCTGGAGGTGCCCGCGGGCACGCTCGCGGCGGTGGTCGGGCCCTCCGGCTCCGGGAAGTCCAGCCTGCTCGCCGTCGCCGCCACCCTGGTCACCCCGGACTCCGGGCGGGTCCTCGTCGCGGGCCGGGACGTCTCCTTGCTGAGCGCCGCCGGGAAGGCGCGGCTGCGCCGGGAGGAGATCGGCATCGTCTTCCAGCAGCCGAACCTGCTGCCCTCGCTGACCGCCGCCGAACAGCTCCAGGTCATGGCGCACCTCTGTGGCCGCCCCGCCCGGCAGGCGCGCTCGCGAGCCCGGGAGCTGCTGGCGGCGGTGGGGCTGGCCGACAAGGCCGACAAGCGCCCGCACCAGCTCTCCGGCGGCCAGCGCCAGCGCGTCAACATCGCCCGCGCCCTGATGAACGAGCCCGCCGTGCTGCTCGTGGACGAGCCGACCAGCGCCCTCGACCACGAGCGCGGCGCCGCCGTCCTCGACCTGCTGGTCACCCTCACCCGCGAGCGGTCCACCGCGACCGTGCTGGTCACCCACGACCACGCCCACCTGGAGCGGATGGACCGCACGGCGATGATGCGCGACGGCCGTCTGACCTGCGCCGCGGACGGGCCCCCGGCCCGGTGAGCCGCGGCTCGGGGCGGGGGGCCGTCCGCGGGGTGGCTACGCCGGGTTCTGGCTGCGCAGGGCCACGGAGAGTTCGGCCGCGATGCCCTGGAGGACGGGCACGATCGACTCGGTGAGCGCCTCGGTCACCCGGCCCGCCGGGCCCGAGATGGAGATCGCGGCGGCGGTCGGCGCGTTCGGCACCGGGACGGCGAGGCAGCGGACGCCGATCTCCTGCTCGTTGTCGTCGATCGCGTAGCCCACCCGGCGGACCTGCTCCAGCGCCTCCAGGAAGCCCTCGGGCGTGACGATGGTCTTCTCGGTCGCGGCGGGCATCCCGGTCCGGGCGAGCAGGGCCCGCACCTCCTCGGCGGAGGTGTGGGCGAGCAGCGCCTTGCCGACGCCGGTGGAGTGCGGGAGCACCCGGCGGCCGACCTCGGTGAACATGCGCATCGAGTGTTTGGACGGCACCTGGGCGACGTAGACGACCTCGTCCCCGTCGAGCAGCGCCATGTTCGCGGTCTCGCCGGTCTCCTCGACCAGCCGGGCGAGGTAGGGGCGGGCCCAGGTGCCCAGCAGCCGCGACGCGGACTCGCCCAGGCGGATCAGCCGGGGGCCCAGGGAGTACCGCCGGTTGGGCTGCTGGCGGACGTAGCCGCACGCCACGAGGGTGCGCATGAGCCGGTGGATGGTCGGCAGCGGCAGACCGCTGGCGGCCGAGAGCTCGCTCAGACCGACCTCACCCCCGGCATCGGCCATGCGTTCGAGTAGATCGAAGGCGCGCTCAAGGGACTGGACGCCGCCACCGGCGGCGGTGGACTTGGCGGAAGCGTCGGTGGTGCTGGCGCTGGACGTCGGCACGGGCGCGGTCCTTTCGATGCGGCTGGCAAGGCAGCAGCCTACCGTGGCGGTCCATGGCGCCCACGGCGTCAGGTGGTGTCGTTCCCGCCGGTCAGAGGGGGTTTGTCCGGGTGGCGGGCGGCCCCGGGGGCCGCCGGTCGGGTCACTGGCGACGGTATCTCCGTTCTGTAGAGCGAAATTCTCATTCCGTTCCGTGGAAACCACTAGCGGTGGCGTGGCGGGTGCGGCGCCCCTCGCCGGACTCTTGACGGGCTCCGGATCGCCATGAAGACTCCTTCAACAGAACGTTGAATTTCACTCGGTGGAAGCGAACGGGGAGGTTCTGGGTGTCCGACGCGGCGGTGGAACTGGTACTGCGCTCGACGCGCGTCGTCACCCCCCGGGGGATGCGCGCCGCCTCGGTGGCCGTCTCCGGCGGGCAGATCGCGGCCGTGCTGCCTTACGCGGCCGGGGTACCGCCCGGCGCCCGGCTCGAAGACCTCGGCGACGACGTCCTCCTCCCCGGCCTGGTCGACACCCACGTCCACGTCAACGACCCCGGCCGCACCGAGTGGGAGGGGTTCTGGACGGCCACCCGCGCCGCCGCGGCCGGAGGCGTCACCACCCTCCTCGACATGCCGCTCAACTCCCTGCCGCCGACCACCACGGTCGCGGGCCTGCGCGTCAAGCAGGAGACGGCCCGCGCCAAGGCACACGTGGACGTCGGCTTCTGGGGCGGCGCCCTGCCCGGCAACGGCGCGGAGCTGCGGCCCCTGCACGAGGCCGGGGTCCACGGCTTCAAGTGCTTCCTGTCGCCCTCCGGCGTCGAGGAGTTCCCCCCGCTCGACCAGGAGGAGCTGGCCGCCGCCCTCACGGAGATCACCGGCTTCGGCGGCCTGCTGATCGTCCACGCCGAGGACCCGCACCACCTGGACGCGGCGCCACAGGTCCCGGGCCCCCGGTACGCCGACTTCCTGGCCTCGCGCCCCCCGATCGCCGAGAACACCGCGATCGGGAACCTGATCGCCCAGGCCAGGCGGCTCGACGCCCGCGTCCACGTCCTGCACCTGTCCTCCTCCGGCGCGCTGCCGCTGATCCGCGCGGCCAAGGCGGAGGGCGTCAGGATCACCGTCGAGTCCTGTCCGCACTTCCTCACCCTCACCGCCGAGGAGGTCCCCGACGGCGCCACCGAGTTCAAGTGCTGCCCGCCCATCCGGGAGGCCGCCAACCAGGACCTGCTGTGGGAGGCGCTCGCCGACGGCACCGTCGACTGCGTCGTCTCCGACCACTCGCCCTCCACCACCGACCTCAAGACCGGCGACTTCGCCACCGCGTGGGGCGGCATCTCCTCCCTCCAGCTCGGCCTGCCCGCGATCTGGACCGAGGCGCGCGGGCGCGGCCACACCCTGGAGGACGTGGCGCGCTGGATGTCCACCGCCCCGGCCGCGCTCGCGGGCCTGACGCGCAAGGGCGCCGTCGAGGCGGGCCGCGACGCCGACTTCGCCGTCCTCGCCCCCGACGAGACCTTCACCGTGGACCCGGCCCGCCTGCACCACCGCAACCGGGTCACGGCGTACGCGGGCCGGACCCTGCACGGCGTCGTGCGGTCCACCTGGCTGCGCGGCAGGCGGATCGCCGACCACGGCACCCCGACCGGGCCCACGGGCCGACTCCTCGAAAGGCAGAACTGACAGTGGCACAGCGCCCGACCGACACCGCCTCCTCCGATACGGCCTCCCCCTCCGCCGCCGCCTCCTTCACCGGCAACGCGAACCCCTACGGCGGCGGCGACCCGTACGCGGACTACCGCACCGCGGACTTCCCGTTCACCCGGTACGCCAACCTCGCCGCCCGGGAGCTGGGCGCCGGTGTCGTCGCCGCCAACGACGAGTTCTTCGCCGAGCGCGAGAACCTGCTCGTCGCCGGGGCCGCGCACTTCGACCCCGAGCACTTCGGCCACAAGGGCAAGGTCATGGACGGCTGGGAGACCCGCCGCCGCCGGGGCACCTCCGCCGGGCACCCCTGGCCGGCCCCCGAGGACCACGACCACGCCCTGATCCGCCTCGGCGCCCCCGGCGTCGTCCGCGGCATCGTCGTCGACACCGCCCACTTCCGCGGCAACATGCCGCAGGCCGTCTCGGTCCAGGGCGCCCGCGTCGAAGGCTCCCCCACGGCCGGGGAACTCCTCTCCGGCGAGGTCACGTGGACGACCCTCGTCGAGCGCACCCCCGTCGGCGGCCACGCGGCCAACGGCTTCGAGGTCACCGCCGGGCAGCGCTTCACCCACCTGCGGCTGAACCAGCACCCGGACGGCGGCATCGCCCGCCTGCGCGTCCACGGCGAGGTGCGCCCCGACCCGCGGTGGCTCGCCGCGCTCGGCACCTTCGACGTCGTCGCCCTGGAGAACGGCGGCTCGGTCGAGGACGCCTCCGACCGCTTCTACTCGCCGCCCGACCACACCATCAACCCGGGCCGCTCCCGCACGATGGGCGACGGCTGGGAGACCGCCCGCCGCCGGGACGACGGCAACGACTGGATTCGCTACCGGCTGGTCGCCGAGTCCGAGATCCGCGCCGTCGAGATCGACACCGCCTGCCTCAAGGGAAACGCGGCCGGCTGGGCCGCGCTGTCCGTCCGGTCCGGCGAGGGGGACGGGGAGGGAGAGGGCGAGAAGGGCGGGTGGACGGAGTTCCTGCCGCGCACCCGCCTCCAGCCCGACACCAACCACCGCTTCGTCCTGGACACCCCGGCGGTCGGCACCCACGTCCGCATCGACATCTTCCCGGACGGCGGGTTCTCCCGGCTGCGGCTGCACGGTTCGCTGACGGAGCCGGGCACGGCGGCCCACACGGCCCGCCACCAGGAACTCACCGGCTGACCCCACCTGGGCGCACCCGCGCACCCCCGCCACACCTGTCCCACCCATCTCACACCCGCCCGCCTGCCGTCTCCGTCCGCGCGCTCCGGGGCCACCGCCACGGCGGGGTGCGCGGGCGGTGGCGGCACACCCCTCGACGGCATGATCGACTCGCGGTAGCGTGTGCCAGCCCCCCGTGCGAGCCGCCGACGTCTCCACCCGTGACCCGCCCTGGAGATGCCGGTGTCCACCGTCGCCGTTCCCGCGCCCGCCCTCGCCCCCCGCCGGTCCTGGCACGCCGATCTGCCCGTCCTGGCCGTCGCCGTCGTCTGGGGCGGCAGCTACCTCGCCGCCAAGGGCATCACCACCACGCACACGGTGATCGCCGTCCTCGTGCTGCGCTTCGCCCTGGTCCTGCCCGTCCTCGTCGTCGCCGGGTGGCGGCGGCTGCGCGCGCTCACCCCCGCCCAGCTGCGCGGCGCCGCGCTGCTCGGCCTCGTACTCGGCGGGATCTTCCTGCTGGAGACCTACGGGGTCGTCCACACCTCCGCCACCAACGCCGGGCTGATCATCAGCCTGACCATGGTCTTCACCCCGCTCGCGGAGGCCGCCGTCCGCCGGGTCCGTCCGCCCGCCGCCTTCCTCGGCGCGGCGGCCGTCTCCCTCTGCGGGGTGGTGCTGCTGACCCAGGGCGGCGGGCTCACCGTGCCCGGCCTCGGTGACCTGCTCATCCTGTGCGCCGCCCTCGCCCGCACCCTGCACGTGCTCCTGATGGCCCGGATCAAGGCCGTCCAGGACGCCGACGCGCTCTCCCTGACCACCGTCCAGCTCGGCAGCGCCGTACTCGTCTTCGCCCTGCTCGCCGCCCTGCCCGGCACCGGCGCCTCCCCGTGGGCCGCCGCCGCGGACTTCGGCCCCGCCCAGTGGGCCGGACTGGCCTTCCTCTCCGTCTTCTGCACCCTCTTCGCCTTCTTCGTGCAGATGTGGGCCGTCCGCCGCACCTCGCCCTCCCGGGTCAGCCTGCTGCTCGGCACCGAGCCGCTGTGGGCCGCCGCCGCCGGTATCGCCCTCGCCGGCGAACACCTCGGCCCGGTCGGCCTCGCGGGCGTCGTCCTGGTCCTGGCGGGCACCGCCTGGGGCCGCCGCGCCGCGGCCCCAGGCCCCGCCTGAACGTGTGGCCGGGCACCACCTGAACGTGTGACCGGAAAGGGCTGGTCGCACGGACGTGCCCCCGCCGTACTGTGGGCCGATGCCAGTAGTGGACATCAGTGCGGATGCCGAGAACTTCTACGCCGACCCCTACCCCCTGTACGCCCGGCTGCGCGAGGCCGGACCGGTCCACCAGGTCCTCCTGTGGGCCGAGTACGGGCCGAGCTGGCTCGTCGTCGGCCACCACGAGGCCCGGCAGGCGCTCAACCATCCGGAACTGGCCAAGGACTGGCGCTCCTCGGGCCTCTTCCCGGGGGTGGCGGTCTCGGAGGCCAACACGAACATGCTGGAGTCCGACCCGCCGCACCACACCCGGCTGCGCCGCCTGGTCGCCGGGGAGTTCACGGCCCGCCGCGTCGAGGCCCTGCGCCCGCGCGTCCAGCAGATCACCGACGAACTGCTGGACGCCATGGCCGCCCGCCCGGAGCGCACCGCGGACCTGATCGAGGCCCTGGCCTTCCCGCTGCCGATGACGGTGATCTGCGAGCTGCTCGGCGTCCCCGGCCTGGACCGCGACCGCTTCCGCCACTGGTCCCGGGAGGTCGTGGCACCGACCACCACCACCGCGGAGGGCACCGCGCACCGGGAGCTGAGCTGCTACCTCGCCGAGCTGGTCGAGGCCAAGGCGAAGGCCCCCGGCGAGGACCTGCTCAGCGCGCTGATCCGCACCCGCGACGAGGACGGCGACGCCCTCGCCCCCGACGAGCTGATCGGCATGGCCTTCCTGCTGCTGGTCGCGGGCCACGAGACCACCGTCAACCTCATCTCCAACGGCGTACGGGCCCTCCTGGACCACCCCGCCCAGCTGGCCGCGGTGCGCGCCGACCCCGACGGCCTGCTCGCCGGGGCGGTCGAGGAGATGCTCCGCTACGACGGCCCGCTCCAGAACGCCACCTTCCGCTACGCCCGCCAGGACGTGGAGCTCGGCGGGACCGTGATCCCGGCCGGGGCCATCGTCATGGTCTCGCTGGCCGCGGCGGGCCGCGACCCCGGGCGGTTCCCGCGGCCCGACGCCTTCGACATCCGCCGCGCCCCGCAGGGCCACCTCGCCTTCGGCCACGGGCCGCACTTCTGCATCGGCGCCCCGCTGGCCCGGATGGAGGGCCGCATCGCCCTCCGCGGCCTGCTGGACCGCTTCCCGGACCTGGCCCGCGACCCCGCCGGAGAGCCGCCGCTGTGGCTGCCGGGCGGCCTGATGCGGGGTGTGACCCGGCTCCCGGTGTGCTGGTGACCCGCTGGTGATCCCGGCCGTCGCCCGTCCGCCGGAAACCCACGGGCCCCGCCGGCCCGGACCCCCCGGCCGCTCACCGGTCCGGCAGCTCCTCCATCCGGACCCGCCGCCGCTCCCGCCGCGACCGCTCGCACGCCTCCGCGACCCGGAACGCGGCCAGCGCCTCCCCGCCGTCGCAGAGGTTGGGGCCCGTGCCGCGCACCAGCCGCACGAACGCCGTCAGCTCCGCCAGGTACGCCGGGCCGAACCGCTCCAGGAACCCCGTCCACGGCAGGCTCGCCGGGGGCGGGCCCTTCGGCTCCGTCGAGGCGATCGGCGTCCGGTCGTCCAGCCCGGCGGACACCTGGTCCAGCTCCCCGGCCAGCTCCATCCGCACGTCGTAGCCGGCGCCGTTGCAGCGGGTCCCGGTCGAGGTGACCAGCGTCCCGTCGTCCAGGGTGAGCACGGCCGCCGCCGTGTCGATGTCGCCCGTCTCCCGGAACCGGGCCGGGCCCGCGTCCGACCCGGCCGCGTACACCTCGCTCACCTCGCGCCCGGTCACCCAGCGGACCATGTCGAAGTCGTGCACCAGACAGTCCCGGTACAGACCCCCGGAGGCCGCCAGGTACGCGGCCTCCGGCGGCGCCGGATCGGCCGTCA
This sequence comes from Streptomyces sp. NPDC051567, assembly GCF_044454165.1. NCBI lineage: Bacteria > Bacillati > Actinomycetota > Actinomycetes > Kitasatosporales > Streptomycetaceae > Streptomyces > Streptomyces sp. NPDC051567. Next base: position 70,807 of record NZ_JBITDK010000031.1, read on the forward strand.
TCGTCCGTACGGTGTGCAGCCGCCCCAGCGCACCCGAACGGACCAGCTCCCGCGCCGTGCGGTACCCCGCGTCGAAACGGCGCATGAACCCCACCTGGAGCGTCCCGCCCAGGGCCGTCACCTCGCGCACGACCGCCAGCGTCCGCTCCAGGTCGCGGGCGAGCGGCTTCTCGCAGAAGACCGGCAGCCCGCCCCGCACCGCCCGGACGACCAGCTCCGCGTGCCCCTCGGTGGCGCAGGCCACGACCACCGCGTCCACGCCCCAGGCGAAGACCTCCTCGACCGAGGGCGCGGCGGTGGCACCCAGCCGGACGGCCAGGCGGGCCGCCCGCGCGGGGTCGGCGTCGGCGAGCAGGAGCGACCCCGCTTCCGGGTGGCGGGCCAGGGCCGCCGCGTGGAAGGAGCCGATCCGGCCCGTCCCGATGAGCCCGATGCGCATGCACTCAACGTGAACCCGTCCGGGGGACCTGTCAATCTGCCCGGGCATGCCCCGATGACCCCGCATGCTCCACTGTGGCGGATACTGGGCGGCTGGAACCGGAATGACCGAATTGATGACGAGGGAAGGGCACGGCGACGTGGCTAGGGTTCGGACAGGGGTACGCGTCGTGGGCGCCGTGCTCGCGGCGGTACTGGGAGCCTCGCTCGCGGGCTGCAGCAGCACGGGCGGCAAGCGCGCCGAGGAGCGGGCACAGGCCGCCGAGCAGGGCCGGCCGGCCGTCTCCACCCCGCGCTGGACCTTCGCGATGGTCACGCACGCGGGCGACGGAGACACCTTCTGGGACATCGTCCAGAAGGGTGCTAAGGAAGCCGCGGCGAAGGACAACATCAACTTCGTCTACGCCCACGACGACCAGGCGCAGCAGCAGGCGCAGTTCGTGCAGAACGCCATCGACCAGAAGGTCGACGGCCTCATCGTCAGCCTCGCCAAGCCCGAGGCGCTCAAGGACGTCGTCGCCAAGGCCGTCAAGGCCGGCATCCCGGTGATCACCGTCAACTCGGGCTCCGCCCAGTCCGCCGCGTACGGCGCCCTGACCCACATCGGCCAGGACGAGGAGATCGCGGGCGAGGCGGTCGGCACCGAGCTGACCGCGCGCGGCCGCAAGAAGGCCGTCTGCGTCCTGCACGAGCAGGGCAACGTCGGCCACGAGCAGCGGTGCGCCGGGGCGAGGAAGACCTTCACCGGCACCCTGGAGAACCTGTACGTCGAGGGCACCAACATGCCCTCCGTCCAGGCGGCCCTCCAGGCCAAGCTCCAGGCCGACCCGTCCATCGACGCGGTCGTCACCCTCGGCGCGCCCTTCGCCCCCACCGCCGTCAAGGCGAAGGAGGCCGCGGGCAGCAAGGCCGAGGTGGACACCTTCGACCTCAACGAGTCCGTCGCCCGCGACCTGAAATCCGGCGCCCTCGGCTTCGCCGTCGACCAGCAGCCCTACCTCCAGGGCTACGAGGCCGTCGACCTGCTCTGGCTCTACCGCTACAACGCGGACGTGCTCGGCGGCGGCCGTCCGGTCCTCACCGGCCCGCAGATCGTCACCGCCGCGCAGGCCACCGCGCTGGAGGAGTACATCGAGCGGGGCACCCGATGAGCGCGCCCGCCCCCGCGGCCGTCGACGAACGCCTCGCCCCGGCCTCCCTGCTCCGCACCCTGCTGGCCCGCCCCGAGCTGGGCGCGGTGGTCGGCGCCGCCGCCGTCTTCGTCTTCTTCTCCTTCGCGGCGGACAGCTTCCTCCAGCCCTCCAGCCTCAGCACGATCCTCTACTCGGCCTCCACCATCGGGATCATGGCCGTCCCGGTGGCCCTGCTGATGATCGGCGGGGAGTTCGACCTGTCCGCCGGGGTCATGGTCACCACCTCGGCGCTGTTCAGCTCGATGTTCAGCTACCAGCTGACCGCGAACGTCTGGGCCGGGGTCGGGGTCTCCCTGCTGGTCACGCTGGCCATCGGGTTCTTCAACGGGTTCATGCTGACCCGGACGAAACTGCCGAGCTTCATCATCACGCTCGGCACCTTCCTGATGCTGACCGGCCTGAACCTCGGCTTCACCAAACTGATCAGCGGCTCGGTCTCCACCAGGAGCATCGCCGACATGGAGGGCTTCTCCTCCGCGAGCGCGCTCTTCGCCTCGCAGTGGACCTTCGGCCCGGTCACCCTCAAGGTCACCATCCTGTGGTGGCTGGTCCTGGTCGCCGTCGCCACCTGGGTCCTGCTGCGCACCCGCGCCGGAAACTGGATCTTCGCGGTGGGCGGCGGGGCCGACGCGGCCCGCGCGGTCGGCGTCCCGGTCGTCAAGACCCGGATCGGCCTCTACATGGGCGTGGCCCTGTGCGCCTGGATCGCCGGGCAGCACATCCTGTTCTCGTTCGACGTGGTCCAGTCGGGCGAGGGCGTCGGCAACGAGTTCCTGTACATCATCGCGGCCGTCATCGGCGGCTGCCTGATGACCGGCGGCTACGGCTCCGCCATCGGTTCGGCGGTCGGCGCCTTCATCTTCGGCATGACCAGCAACGGCATCGTCTACGCCCAGTGGAACCCGGACTGGTTCAAGTTCTTCCTCGGCGCGATGCTGCTGCTGGCCACGCTGCTCAACGCGTGGGTCCGCAAGCGGGCGGAGGCGAAGTGAGCGTGAACCCCGACCCCGATACCGATACCGCCCCCGATACCGTCGCGCCCCCGCTGGTGAGGCTGACCGGGGTCAGCAAGTACTACGGCAACATCCGCGCCCTCCAGGACGTCTCCCTGGAGGTCTCGGCCGGTGAGATCACCTGCGTCCTCGGCGACAACGGCGCCGGCAAGTCCACCCTCATCAAGATCATCGCGGGGCTGCACCGCCACGACGCGGGCAGCTTCGAGATCGAGGGCGAACAGACCGTGCTCGCCAACCCGCGCGCCGCCCTCGACCACGGCATCGCCACCGTCTACCAGGACCTGGCCGTCGTCCCGCTCATGCCCGTCTGGCGGAACTTCTTCCTCGGCTCCGAGCCCACCAAGGGCCGCGGCCCCTTCCGCCGGCTCGACGTGGACCGGATGCGCGCGACCACCCGTGCCGAACTGCTCCGCATGGGCATCGACCTGCGCGACGTCGACCAGCCGATCGGCACCCTGTCCGGCGGCGAACGGCAGTGCGTGGCCATCGCCCGCGCCGTCCACTTCGGCGCCAAGGTCCTCGTCCTGGACGAGCCGACCGCCGCCCTCGGCGTCAAACAGTCCGGCGTGGTCCTCAAGTACGTCGCCGCCGCCCGCGACGCCGGCCTCGGCGTGGTCCTGATCACCCACAACCCGCACCACGCCTACCTGGTCGGGGACCGCTTCGTCCTCCTCAAGCGCGGCACCATGGCGGGCAGCCACACCCGTGACTCGGTCACCCTGGACGAGCTGACGCGCCAGATGGCGGGCGGCTCCGAGCTGGACGAGCTGAGCCACGAACTGGAGCGGGTGGCAGAATCAGGCCCGCAGACCCCTTCGTCCGGCCCGGACACCCCGTCCGGCACCATCGCACCCTGAGGGACGGCACGACTCGATGAGCACGTACCGGGACTTCACGCTCGCCCACCGAGGCGCGGCCCGGGGCACCGTCCTGCGGACCATCGGGACCCGGGAGCGGCGCTCGCACCTGACCGCCCCGAGGGTCCCGACCGTCGGCATCGACATCGGCGGCACCAAGGTGATGGCGGGCGTCGTCGACGCCGACGGCGTCATCCTGGAGAAGATCCGCACCGAGACCCCCGACAAGTCCAAGAGCCCCAAGGTCGTCGAGGACACCATCGTCGAGCTGGTCCTGGACCTCTCCGACCGGCACGACGTCCACGCCGTGGGCATCGGCGCCGCCGGCTGGGTCGACGCCGACCGCTCCCGCGTCCTGTTCGCACCCCACCTGGCCTGGCGCGACGAGCCGCTGCGCGACGCCCTGCAATCCCGCCTCGCGGTGCCGGTCATGGTCGACAACGACGCCAACACCGCCGCCTGGGCCGAATGGCGTTTCGGCGCCGGACGCGGCGAGGACCACCTCGTCATGATCACGCTCGGCACCGGCATCGGCGGGGCCATCCTCGAAGGCGGCCAGGTCAAGCGCGGCCGGTACGGGGTGGCCGGCGAGTTCGGCCACATGCAGGTCGTCCCCGGCGGCCACCGCTGCCCCTGCGGCAACCGCGGCTGCTGGGAGCAGTACAGCTCCGGCAACGCCCTGGTCCGCGAGGCCCGCGAGCTGGCCGCCGCCGACTCCCCGGTCGCCCAGGGCCTCATCGACCGCGTCGGCGGCAACGTCCAGGAGATCACCGGGCCGCTCATCACCGAGCTGGCCCGCGAGGGCGACGCCATGTGCGTCGAACTCCTCCAGGACATCGGCCAGTGGCTCGGCGTCGGCATCGCCAACCTCGCCGCCGCCCTCGACCCCTCCTGCTTCGTCATCGGCGGCGGCGTCAGCGCCGCCGACGACCTGCTGATCGGCCCCGCCCGGGACGCCTTCCGCCGCCACCTCACCGGCCGCGGCTACCGCCCCGAGGCCCGCATCGCCAAGGCCCAGCTCGGCCCCGAGGCCGGCATGGTCGGCGCCGCCGACCTCTCCCGCCTCGTCGCCCGCCGCTTCCGCCGCGCCACCCGGCGGCGCGTCGAGCGGTACGAGCGCTACGCGCAACTGGGGCGGCGAGGCGAAGCCGCGGCGAAGGACCAGGAACAGGAACAGCAGTGACCCCGCCCTCCCTGCCCCACCAGGCCCCCGCCCCCGACGACGCCGGCGCGCCGCGGCCCCCCGCCGAGGCCCGCCGCCACGCCGTCCGGCGCCGGGTGATCACCGCGATCATCATCCTGCTGCTGATCGGCGTCCCCGCCGGCTACCTCGTCGTCTCCGCCCAGCAGAGCCGCCAGAGCGGCCGGGACAAGGCCGCCAAGGTCGGCGCGACCAAGGTGCGCCCCGGCTGGCCCTCCAAGGTGCAGCGCGCCGTCTACGAGATCCCCATCCCGATCGACGCCTGGCGGGTCGGGTTCCTGGAGACCAACAACTGGCGCAGCAGCCGGCTCTTCACCCAGTTCGCGGTCACCCCGGCGGACCTGGACACCTTCCTGGCCGACTCGGGCACCAGCCTGGCCGAGCTGACCCCCGGCGTCGCGATCTCCCCGCACGACGCCGAGGTCGCGGGCTGGAGCTGGAGCCCCCGGTCCACCTGGTACGGGACCACCCTGGAACAGCCGAACCCGCGCCCGACCCGCGACATCACGGTGGACCTCACGGACCCGGCCAAACCCAAGGTCTACGTGGTGTCCACGGCCGTCCCGTAGCCCTGGGCCCCGATGACCGGCCGGGCACGGCACTAGCCTGGGATCATGAAGCTCACCAAGCGGCTGCACTCCTGTGTCCAGCTGGAGAAGGACGGGCGCACGCTCGTCATCGACCCGGGCGCCTTCAGCGAGCCGGACGCGGGCCTCGGGGCGGACGCCCTGCTGGTCACGCACGAACACCCCGACCACTTCGAGGAAGGCCGGCTGCGCGCAGCCCTCGACGCCGACCCGGCCGCCCGGCTGTGGACCCTGCGCAGCGTCGCGGAGCGGCTCGCCCCCGCCTACCCGGGCCGGGTCCACACCGTCGGCCACGGCGACACCTTCACCGCCGCCGGGTTCGACGTCCAGGTCCACGGCGAGCTGCACGCCGTGATCCACCCGGAGCTGCCGCGCGTCACCAACGTCGGCTTCCTCGTCGAGGGCTCGCTCTTCCACCCGGGCGACGCGCTGACCGTGCCCGGGGTCCCCGTCGAGACCCTGCTGCTCCCGGTGCACGCACCCTGGAACAAGGTCTCCGAGGTGATCGACTACCTCCGCGAGGTCGCCCCGCGCCAGGCCCTCGACATCCACGACGCCTATCTCTCGGACCTGGCCCGGCCCCTCTACGACGGCCTGCTCGGCGCCCTCGGCGGCGCCCCGCACGGCCGGCTCGCCGCCGGGGACACCACCGCGGTGTGACGGCGGCACGGCCCGCCGGACGCGTTCGCGGGGGAGGGCCCCACCGGGCGGCCCGCCCCCGCCGGGGTGCCCGGCGGGTTCCCCGGCCGCCCCGTGCGCGCGGGCCGGGAACGGTAGGTTGGGACGCATGCGTATCGCCACGTTCAACGTCAACTCGATCACCGCCCGGCTGCCGCGCCTGCTGGCCTGGCTGGAGAGCTCCGGCACGGACGTCCTGTGCGTCCAGGAGACCAAGTGCTCCGAGGCGCAGTTCCCGTACGCCGAGCTGCGCGAGCTGGGGTACGAGTCGGCCGTGAACGCGACCGGCCGGTGGAACGGCGTGGCGCTGCTCTCCCGGGTCGGCCTCAAGGACGTGGTGACGGGCCTGCCCGGCGGGCCCGGGTACGAGGGCGTCCAGGAGCCCCGCGCCGTCTCCGCCACCTGCGGCGGGGTCCGCGTCTGGTCGGTGTACGTGCCCAACGGCCGCGAGGTCGCGCACGACCACTACGGCTACAAGCTGAAGTGGCTCGGCGCCCTGACCGAGGCCGTCGCCGCGGACGCGGCCGGCCCGCGCCCCTTCGCGGTGCTCGGCGACTTCAACGTGGCCCCGGTCGACGAGGACGTCTGGGACCCGGCCGTCTTCGAGGGCGCCACCCACGTCACCCCGGCCGAGCGGGCCGCCCTGGAGTCGCTGCGCGACACCGGACTCTCCGACGTCTTCCCGCGCGCCCTCAAGTACGACCACCCGTACACCTTCTGGGACTACCGGATGCTCGCCTTCCCCAAGAACAAGGGCATGCGCATCGACCTGGTGTACGGGAACGAGTCCTTCACCAAGGCCGTCACCGACGCCTACGTCGACCGCGAGGAACGCAAGGGCAAGGGCGCCTCCGACCACGCGCCGGTCGTGGTCGATCTGGACGTACCGCCTTCCCCGTAGACCGGTGCGGGTCCCCGCAGATCCGTCCCGCCCGGTCCAGGCGCGCCCTGTGGTCAGTGGCGGGGGCGGGTGCGACGCTGGGCGGTATGAACATCCCCTTCCTGGGCACCTGGCGGAACCGGCACGAGACACCACGGGGCGCGGGGCTCGCGACCGCCCTCGCCGACGATCCCGAGGGCGTCGCCGAGCTGTTCTCGGAGTGCGAGATGCTGCGGGCCCAGGCGCGGGCCGCCGGGCTCGAACTCGACCGTAGCCCGGCCTCGTTGGAGGCGCTCGACCAGCTGACGCCGCGCTGGCGGCGCGACCCCGAGGTCGTCCCCTGGCTCGGCAACGACGCGGGCTTCTACCTCGGGACCGTGATCGTCCACAGCGTCCCGGGGGCCGCCTGGCAGGTGTGGCCGGACGGCCGGCCGGTGATCCGGCTGGCCTCGGGCCGGGAGCTGGACGTGGTCGAGTCGGGTGTTTCCTGGGCGATGACAGGCTCCCCCGAACTCAGCCAGGCGTTCGCCGAGGCCTCCGAGGGCTGACCGTTCCACCCGGATTCAGCTTTATGCCCGCTTCGGGCGTGTCGAGGTGAAGTGCCCTTCCCCGGCTGGATAGTTTGCGCTGACCGCGACACCGACAAGTGGGCAGGGCAGCGCATGGCCGTCGATCCGTTGATCGAGCTGCGGGACGTCAACAAGTACTACGGAACCCTGCACGTCCTCCAGGACATCAACCTCACCGTCGGCCGCGGGGAGGTGGTGGTGGTCATCGGCCCCTCCGGCTCCGGGAAGTCGACCCTGTGCCGGACGGTCAACCGGCTGGAGACCATCGAGTCGGGCACCATCACCCTCGACGGGAAACCGCTCCCCGCCGAGGGCCGGGAACTGGCCCAGCTGCGCGCCGAGGTCGGGATGGTCTTCCAGTCCTTCAACCTCTTCGCCCACAAGACCGTCCTGGCCAACGTCTCGCTCGCCCAGACCAAGGTCAGGAAGCGCAGGCGGGACGACGCCGACAAACGCTCCCGCGAACTCCTCGAACGCGTCGGCCTCGCCGACCAGGCGGCCAAGTACCCGGCGCAGCTCTCCGGCGGCCAGCAGCAGCGCGTGGCCATCGCCCGCGCCCTCGCCATGAGCCCCAAGGCCCTGCTCTTCGACGAGCCCACCTCGGCGCTCGACCCGGAGATGATCAACGAGGTGCTGGAGGTCATGCAGCAGCTCGCCCGGGAGGGCATGACGATGGTCGTGGTCACGCACGAGATGGGTTTCGCCCGCTCCGCGGCCAACCGGGTCGTCTTCATGGCCGACGGGAAGATCATCGAGGACCGGAGCCCGGAGGCGTTCTTCACCGCCCCCGAGAGCGACCGGGCCAAGGACTTCCTCTCCAAGATCCTCAAGCACTGAGGGGCGCCCGATGATCCCCGCTCCCGCCCCCACCCGCACCCCCACCCCCGCGACGGCCCGCCCCCTGCCCCGGCTCCGCGCCCTGTCCCGGGCCCTGGCCCTCGCCCTGGCGCTGCTCACCGCGGCCGGGGCCGTCGCGGGCTGCGGCAGGCCCGGCAGCCCGCCGGTCAAGGGTCCGCAGCCCGAGAGCCTGCCGGTGTACCGGGTCGCCACCCCCTTCCAGTTGCCCTCCTCGCCCACCTGGGAGAAGGCCAGGAGCCGGGGCCACCTGGTGGTCGGCGCCAAGGAGGACCAGCCGTACCTGGGCGAGAAGGACCCGGCGACCGGCGTCTACTCCGGCTTCGACATCGAGATCGCCAAGATGATGGCGGCCTCGCTCGGCTTCGACCCCGCCACCGTCGAGTTCCGGACGATCGCCTCCGCCAACCGCGAGACCGCCCTGCAGAACGGCCAGATCGACTACTACGTCGGCACCTACACCATCAACGACAACCGCAAGAAACAGGTCGGCTTCGCCGGTCCCTACTACATGGCGGGCCAGTCCCTCCTCGTGCGCAGGAACGAGGAGCACATCAAGGGCCCCCAGGACCTCGCCGGCAAACGGGTCTGCTCCGCCGCCGGTTCCACCCCGTACCAGCGCCTCCAGAAGGACTTCCCCCAGGCGGTCCTGGTCGCCTACGACACCTACTCGGTCTGCGTGGACAACCTGCTCACCTACCAGGTCGACGCCGTCTCCACCGACGACTCGATCCTCCTCGGCTACGCCGCCAAGGTCCCCGACGAACTCAAGGTCGTCGGCAAGCCGTTCTCCAAGGAGCCCTACGGCATCGGCGTCCCGCGCGGCGACAACGCCCTGCGCTTCGCCCTCGACGACGCCCTGGCGGCGCGGGAACACAACGGGGACTGGAAGAAGGCGTACGAGGCCACGCTCGGCCTGTCCGGTGTGCCCGCGCCGCAGCCGCCCGCCATCGACCGCTACCCGGCGAGCTGAGGGAGGCCACCGCCATGGACGTACTCACCGACAACTTCGCGCTCTACGGGAAGGGGTTCCTGGGCACGGTCGAACTGACCTTCTTCTCCTCCCTCCTCGCCCTGCTCCTGGGCTTCCTGATGGCCTCCTTCCGGGTCGCCCCCATCGGCTCCTTCCGGGTCTTCGGCACGGTCTGGGTCACCGTCCTGCGCAACACCCCGCTCACCCTGCTCTTCTTCGCCGTCCTGCTCGGGCTGCCCCGCTTCGGGCTGGTCCTGCCCTTCCCGGTCTTCGCCGTCCTGGCGCTCGGCTGCTACACCTCCGCCTTCATCTGCGAGGCGCTGCGCGCGGGCATCAACACCGTGCCCAAGGGCCAGGGCGAGGCCGCCCGCAGCCTGGGCATGTCCTTCGGGCAGACCCTGGGCGCGGTGGTGCTCCCGCAGGCGTTCCGCTCCGTCATCCCGCCCATCGGCTCCACCCTGATCGCCCTCGCCAAGAACTCGGCGATCGCCGGGGCCTTCAGCGTCACCGAGCTGCTGGGCACCTACAAGACCCTCAGCGAGCTGGGCTACAGCATCATCTGGACCTTCGTCTGGATCGCCGTCGGCTACCTGATCATCACCCTGTCCATCAGCGCGCTCTTCGCCGTGCTGGAGAAGCGCTGGGGAGTCGCCCGATGACCGCGCACGCGCCGCAGGGGGACACGCAGTCCACCGCCCTCTACGACATCCCGGGCCCCCGGGCCCGGCGCCGGCACGCCCTCTACGGGGTCGCCTCGACGGTGGTGATCCTCGGGCTGCTCGGCTGGCTGGTCCACCTGCTCTTCGCCACGGACCAGTTCACCGCCGAGAAGTGGGGCCCCTTCGCGTACAAGGGCATCCAGGAGCTGCTGCTCACCGGGCTGGGCAACACCCTCAAGGCGTTCGCCTACGCCTCGGTGCTCTCGCTCCTGCTCGGCGCGGTCCTCGCCACCGGACGGCTCTCGGTCCACCGGCCGCTGCGCTGGCTGGCCACGCTGTGCGTGGAGTTCTTCCGGGCCATGCCGGTCCTGGTGATGATCTTCTTCATCTTCGTGGCGCTGAAGGTCCAGCCGCTGCCCGCGCTGGTGGCGGGGCTGACCCTGTACAACGGCTCGGTGCTCGCCGAGGTCTTCCGTACGGGCATCAACGCGGTGGACCGGGGCCAGCGCGAGGCGGCGTACGCCCTGGGCATGCGCAAGACGCAGGTGATGACCTTCGTCCTCGCCCCGCAAGGGGTCCGGGCGATGCTGCCGACGATCATCAGCCAGCTGGTGGTGGCCCTGAAGGACACCTCGCTCGGCTACCTGATCACCTACGAGGAGTTCCTGCACGCGGGCAAGCTGATCGCCTCGAACCTCGACTACGACCTGCCGTTCATCCCCGTCGTGATGATCATCTCGCCGATCTACATCGGGATGTGCATGCTGCTCTCCTGGTTCGCCACCTGGGTCTCCCGGCGCCAGCGGCGCGACCCGAAGACCGAGGCGGTCCACCTCGACGTGACCGTACCGGGCATGGCGCCCCTGCCCGGCGGGCCGCAGTAGAGCCGGTCACGACGCGGGGGCCGGGGGGGGGGGGCCGCCCCCCCCCCCCCCCCCCCCCCCCCCCCCCCCCCCCCCCGGGGGGGGCCCCCCCCCCCCCCCCCGGCCCGCCGGGCCCCGCCCGGGCACTACTTGTACGGCGTGACGTAGAAGACGCAG